>NZ_JASPFC010000005.1:0-140601 GCF_031296635.1 Actinomyces acetigenes | reverse complement strand
ATGCGCAGCCCCCAGGGCAATGGCATAAAAAACATGACACACTATCGAGTTCTCAAACAACACACCCACCGAGAACTCGTCACAAGACATTCTGTCTTCCGCTTCGCTCCCGGAAGCGCCTGAGAAACTTTAGCGAGCCGGATTTTCTGAGTCAAACGAATGGCTGGTGACCCTCGTCTCTCATTCGGCTCTCTTCAGTTCTCAGTTCCCGGTCGGTCTGAGGAAATTCATCCTCCCCGTTTCGGGCCGGAGAGAACATTACGCACCGACCACCAACCCGTCAAACTGTCGAGCGGTGACGGTGCCCACAAGGCACTGTCACCGCTCAACAACCGTGTTCGTAAGGTGCGGCTTCCCCCTTATGAGGAAGCCTGAACCGCGCGTCCGACGGCCAGGTTCCGCCGTCCCTTACGCACCAGGACCACTCCCCCGGCGAGCAGGTGCTCGGGACCGATGACCACGGTCTCGTCGGCCACCTTGACGTTGTTGATGTAGGCCCCACCCCCGGCAATGGTCTTGCGGGCGGCGTTGCGCCCTCGCTCCAGCCCCGTGCTCACGAGCAGGTCCACGATTGTGGTCTGTCCGGCTGTCACGTCACTGGAGGCGAGATCGGACGTGGCCGCCAGGATCGTCGCCTCGTCGATGTCGGCGAGCTCTCCTCGCCCCCACAGTGCGGAGGTCGCCGCCTGCGCCTGGGCGGTCGCTTCGGCTCCGTGGACCCACGTGCAGACCTCGTGTGCCAGAACCCGCTGCGCCTCACGTGCTTTCGGGTTCTCGGCCGTCGCCGCCTCCAGGCGCTCAATCTCCTCGCGCTCCAGGAAGGTGAAGACCTTGAGGAAGCGCACGACGTCGGCGTCGTCGACCTGGAGCCAGAACTGGTAGAAGGCGTAGGGGCTAAGCATCTCGGGGTTGAGCCAGATCGCCCCGCCCTCGGACTTGCCGAACTTGGTGCCGTCGGCCTTGGTGATGAGGGGGTTGGTCATGACGTGGACCGAGGTGCCCTCGACCTTGTGGATGAGGTCCATCCCGCCCACGAGGTTGCCCCACTGGTCGTTGCCGCCGACCTCCAGGGTGCAGCCGTAGCGTCGGTAGAGCTCGAGGTAGTCGTTGGCCTGGAGGATCTGGTAGCTGAACTCGGTGTAGGAGATGCCCTCCTCGCTGGCCAGGCGCCGGGCGACGATGTCCTTGGAGAGCATGGTGCCCATGCGGAAGTGCTTGCCCAGGTCCCGCAGGAAGTCGATGGCGCTCATCGCCTGGGTCCAGTCCAGGTTGTTGACGATCCGCGCCGGGTTGTCCCCGCTGAAGTCGAGAAGGTTCTCGAGCTGCTCCTGCAGGCTGACTGCCCAGCCGGCGACGACGTCCTTGGTGTTGAGGGTGCGCTCCCCCTTGGCGCGCGGGTCGCCGATGAGCCCGGTCGCCCCACCCACCAGCGCCAGGGGGTGGTGCCCGGCGAGCTGAAGATGGCGCATGACCTTGACGGCTGCGAGGTGCCCGTGGTGAAGGCTCGGCGCGGTGGGGTCGAACCCGCAATAGAAGGTGACGGCCCCGTCGCTGAGCGCCGCTCGCAGCGCGTCAATGTCGGTGTGCTGGGCGATGAGCCCGCGCCACTGCAGTTCGTCCAGGATGTCCGTCACTGTCCAGTCCCCTTCCGTGGGTTGTCGTGCTTACCGCACGCGTGTTCCCGGCGCGTCACGCTCGGGTCCGGCTGATACCTCCGGCACAGATAGTCTGCCATGCTCCGGCTCGGCCTCCACGAAGAGACCAAGCCGCGGAGCCATGAACCGGATCGGGGAGCCTTCACGAGCCGCGTCCCGCACGATGCGCCGGTGAAAAGCGACGTTGTGGTTCCAGCAGTTACCGGCCACTGCGGGAACCTGACGGAGCAGCCGCCTGGGGCGGACCGGCTGAGTCATCCGAGATCTTGGGGCTCACAGTCCGGTCGATGGACGCCTTGGTCTCCTCGTTGGGCTGCGTTGCTGATCCGCGCGCCACGACGCCGGCTTCGCGCAGCAGCGCCTCACGCAGGTGGGGCACGGCGGCGAAGTACGCCTCGTCGGCATCCTCCACCAAACGCGTTGCCCGGGCCCCGACATCTCTGCCTGCCGCTGTCATGGTCACGATCCGGGCACGGGCGTCCTTGGGATCCGGCTGCCGCGACACCAGACCGGCCCGCTCCAGCCGGCGCAGCACCTGACTGGCCGTCTTCACGTCCATTCCCGCCTGGCTCGCAACCATCACCTGACTGGCCCCGTCCCCGTGCTCCTCGAGCCACTGGGTGCAAGCCAGGAGAACGAACTGGGAGTGCGTCAGTCCAACTGGCTCCAGGGCAGCAGCAATGTCTCGCTGCCAGGCCAACGCGGCCCTCCACATGAGGAAGCCGGGACTCGCCCCAGGACCCTGGAACCTTGTCTTCACATATCGACCCTAGCAGCCTCGACGAGCGAGTCGATGGCCTGCGGAAAGTCCTCGGCGATTCCTGGGCCGATCGTCGGGCCTACATCGTCGGCACCGGGACCGTCGATGTCGAGGCGGGTGGTCACCACACTCTTCCCTTGCGTCTGCGCGGGCATGAAGGAGTGGGTGAAGGTCAGCTCCATTCCCCCGTAAGAGACCCGGTCCGCCTGGACATGAGGGGGTTCCCAGCGGATCACCGTGATCTCGATACTGTCCTGCCCCTCCGGTGTCATCGTGATCGAGGCGCCGGGCCCCACGGGCTCACGCGGCTCGTAGCGATCTCCCTGCGGGAGCTCGATCTGACCGGAGAGCACCTTGATCCAGGTCTCCCACAGGACCTCCGCCGGGAGATCCATTGTCCGTTGGCACTCAGTCGACCACATGGCCGTCTCCTTCCTCCGCGCTCAGCGGTTCAGTGCTACGAATAGTCTTCGTAACGATAATCTGTGCACCCATTATTAGCGGATGGGAAGAGTGCTTGCAAGTGGGTGCCCGACGACGTGAGGCTCAGTGACGTTCAGTCCTGTGAGCGTCTCCTGGTAACGGCAGGCCGGTACGTCGAGACAGTGGGCTCTCCATCCAGCCAGAAGCGCCATGGGAAGGCATCTCCGTCTCCCCCGGGGCCAGCCACCCCGGTTCGGGGCCCGCGGCGGATGCGCCCGGCATCCGGTGCCCGCTGCGGCTCCGGCAACGTCAGGCTGATGCGTGATCCCGGCCCGCCCAGCAGTGCGCCGTCGTCGGAACGGTCCAGTCCCAGTGCGGCGCACAGCCGCGCCGGGCCACGGGCCAGGTCGCGGTCGGTGCGGGCTGCGGGGCGACGCGCTCGAGCCTGTTCGATTCCCTCCACGACCTCTCCCCCGCGCAGCAGCACCGCGCGTGAGACTCCCTCCGGTCCGGTGACAATGTTGAGGCAGTGGTGCATGCCGTAGGTGAAGTAGACATAGATACGCCCGCCGGCCTCGAACATGGAGGCGTTGCGCGCCGTGCGCCCCCGGAAGGCGTGGGAGCCCGGGTCCTTCTCGCCGCGGTAGGCCTCCACCTCGGTCAAGCGGATCGCGACGCGCCCGTGCGAGTCGCTCACGGCGATGACGGCGCCCAACAGCGCCGGAGCCACCTCCAGACTGTCGCACCTGAGCAGCGAGGCGACCTCGGAGCTCAGCTCGGTCACCGTCTCCCCCATGCCACCACCTGACATCGTCCTGCCGCCCCGGCTCAGTCCTGCTGCTCCTCGTCCCGCTCCACATCGGCCTCACTTGGCTCGGGCCACTGGGGCCCCGCGGGGCCGTCCAGCAGGGAGCCCTCCCAGGCGAAGACTCGCAGCTCGGCGCTGCGGGCGATGGCGCGGGCGAGCTGTTCCACCACCCGCACCGGTGCGGTGCCGCCGTGCCCGGTGCGAGCGGCCACCGAGCCCTCGGCCGACAGGACCTCCCGCACGCCCGGGGTGAGCCGCCCATCAATGGCGGCGAAGTCGGCGTCGGTCAGGTCCCACAGCTCGACGCCGCGCTTCTCGCACTCGCGCACGCAGGCTCCGGAGATCTCGTGGGCGCTGCGGAAGGGCACACCGTTCTTGACCAGCCACTCCGCGATGTCGGTAGCCAGGGAGAATCCCTGGGGGGCGAGCTCGGCCATGCGCTCGTAGTGGAGGGTCATCGTGCTCACCATGCCGCTGACGGCTGGCAGGAGAATGGCCAGGGTGTCGACGGCGTCGAAGACCGGTTCCTTGTCCTCCTGCAGGTCCCGGTTGTAGGCCAGGGGCAGGGCCTTGAGGGTGGCGAGCAGCCCGGTCAGGTCACCGATGAGGCGTCCGGCCTTGCCGCGGGCGAGCTCGGCCACATCCGGGTTCTTCTTCTGCGGCATGATGGACGAGCCCGTGGAGTAGGAGTCGTCCAGGGTGACGAAGTCGAACTCCTTGGTGTTCCAGATGATGATCTCCTCGCTCAGGCGCGAGACGTTCACCGCCACCATCGCCAGGACGAAGCTCAGCTCGGCAACGACGTCGCGGGCGGCGGTACCGTCGATGGAGTTCTCCACGGCGGCCTCGAATCCGAGGTCGGCGGCCACGGCATCGGGGTCCATACCGAGTGTGTTGCCCGCCAGCGCACCGGATCCGTAGGGGCTCACGGCGGCGCGGGAGTCCCAGTCCTCAAGGCGCTCGACGTCACGCATGAGGGGCCAGGCGTGGGCCAGCAGCTGGTGGGCGACGAGCACCGGCTGGGCGTGCTGCATGTGGGTGCGTCCGGGCATGATGGCGTCGGAGGCCTGGGCGGCCTGGTCGATGAGGGCGTCGACGACGTCGAGGACGAGTCCGGCCACGTGGCGGGCCTGGTCGCGCAGGTACATGCGGATGAGGGTGGCGATCTGGTCGTTGCGGCTGCGTCCAGCGCGCAGACGGCCCCCCAGGTCATCACCGGCGCGCTCGATGAGGCCGCGCTCCAGGGCGGTGTGGACGTCCTCGTCGGTGGCCTCCGGGACGAAGATGCCGGCGACGACGTCGGCCTCGAGACGGTCCAGGGCTCCCAGCATGCCGGACAGCTGCTCCTCGTCCAGCAGGCCGGCCTGCGCCAGGGCGCGGGCGTGGGCCCGGGAGCCGGCGATGTCGTAACGGGCCAGGCGCCAGTCGAAGTGGGTGCTCACCGACAGGGCAGCCAACGCGTCGGCGGGTCCTCCTGAGAAGCGTCCACCCCACAGGCTGACGCCGGCGGGGGCCGCGTCCTGCTGAGGTTCTGAGGCGACGGACTGGGCAGCGGATGGCTTATCGGGCTGGCTGGAGAACTGGCTCATGACACCATCATGACCCATCTGCCCGCGCAGGTTCCTCAACGTCCAGTCAGGAAAGGCCCTGTCGTGGGTTGTTCCCGGGCATTCGTGAGGAAGGTGAAGGAGAGGAAGCCAGGCGGGCGGTGCCAACCAACGAGAAGGAGGAAAGGCCTGTATCGCGGTTGACGGGCAATGTCATGATAAGCCAATGCCCGCCGAACAAGACGCACTTTTCCCAGGCAAGCAGTTCATCTCTACCGTACTCGAGGCCCTCGAGACCAAGACCAGGATGACCGGGGCGATCGCCCACCGCTACCTCATGCGCGCCGCCATGGCCGGCATGATCGTGGCGGTCTTCTACATCGTCAACTACGCCATTGTCGGCGTCTTCGACGGCCTGCGCCTCGGGGACGCCTCGCTCGCGGGGGTCGGAAAGATGCTCGGGGCCCTGGCCTTCGGACCCGCCCTCGTCTTCATCTACTACACGAAGTCCGAGCTGCTCACCAGCAACATGATGGTGGTGGTCATCGGCTACTACTACAAGCGCATCTCAGCGTGGAGGACCCTGAGGGTGCTGGCCATGTGCCTGGCAGGCAATTTCATGGGCGGTCTCGTCTTCGCCGTCATGTACCGCTTCTCCACCCTCGTGGACGGAGCCACTGGCGAGCAGGCCGTGCACTCGGTGGAGGCCAAGCTCCATTACCTGTCATCGGCCTCCGGGGTCGCTGACCTGTTCGTGCGGGCGATCCTGTGCAACTTCATGATCAACCTGGCGATGCTCCTCATCTACAACGGCTTCATCCACGAGGACTGGTCCAAGATCTTCTCCATGATCATTGCAGTATTCGTCTTCGCCTTCCTCGGCTTCGAGCACTCGGTGGCCAACACCGTCCTGTTCACCGTCGTGGGGCTGACGCACGGGATCGATGTCCTGCCAGCGCTGGGGAACGTGGCCGTGGCGCTGCTGGGCAACTTCGTGGGCGGTGGGCTGCTGATCGGCGGCTACTACGCCTACGCCAACGACGACTCCCGCTGGCTACGCCGCCAGCCCCACCACCACGAGGCACAGGCGGCCGAGTAGCCGAGTGCTTCGGAGGTGGCGGGGCTGGCGGCGCGGCTCGGTCAGAACCCTCGACCGTTGCCGGCGCGCACGTCGCGGGCGGCAGCGAGCTTGGACTGCATCCCGTAGATCTCGATGAATCCTCGCGAGGAGGACTGGTCGAAGGTGTCTCCGCTCTCGTAGGTGGCCAGGTTGAAGTCGTACAGGCTCGTCTCGGAGCGGCGCCCGTTGACTGTCGCCCGGCCGCTGTGCAGGACCATTCGAATGTCACCACTGACGTAGCGCTGCGTGTCCTCGATGAAGGCGTCCATGGAGCGCTTGAGCGGGGAGTACCACTGGGCCTCGTAGACGAGCTCGGCCCAGGTCTGCTCCATGCTCCGCTTATAGCGGCGCTGCATGCGTTCCAGGGTGACGGCCTCGAGCGCCCGGTGGGCCTCGATCAGGGCCACGGCGCCGGGGGCCTCGTAGATCTCGCGGGACTTGATCCCCACGAGCCGGTCCTCGACCATGTCGATACGTCCCACGCCCTGGGCGCCAGCTCTGCGGTTGAGCTCCTGAATGGCTTCCAGGGGGCTGACCTCGCGACCGTCGATGGCTACGGGAATGCCCTCCTTGAAAGTGAGGATCACCTCGTCGGGCAGGGGCGGGTAAGCGGGGTCATCGGTGTAGATGTAGACGTCCTTAGTGGGGGCATTCCACAGGTCCTCGAGGAACCCGGTCTCGATGGCACGCCCCCAGACGTTCTGGTCGATGGAGAAGGGGTTGTGCTTGGTGGTCTCGATCGGCAGGTTGTGCTTCTCGGCGTAGTCGATGGCCACGTCACGGGTCAGTGCCAGATCGCGCACCGGGGAGATGCAGTCCATGTCGGGGGCCATGGAGGTGATGGAGACCTCGAAGCGGACCTGGTCGTTGCCCTTACCGGTGCAGCCGTGCGCCACGGTGTGCGCGCCGAACTCGCGGGCGGCCTTGACCAGGTGGCGAGCGATGACGGGGCGGGAGAGGGCCGAGACGAGCGGATAGGCTCCCTCGTAGAGGGCGTTGGCCTTGAGAGCCGGCATGCAGTAGTCGTTAGCGAACTCGTCTCGCGCGTCGGTGACGTAGGCCTCGACGGCGCCGCAGTCGAGGGCTCGCTGACGGATCACCTCAAGGTCCTCGCCGCCCTGACCGACGTCGACGGCGACAGCCACAACCTCTCGGCCGGTGGCCTCGCCGATCCAGCCGATAGCGACGGATGTGTCCAGGCCTCCGGAGTAGGCCAGGACGACACGGTCCTTGTGGATGCTCATGGGATCACTCTTCTCTTCGTGATGGCGCCGACGAAGCGGCGTTGAGGTGACTGGGAATGTCAAGGGTGGTGGGGAAAAAGGTCAGGCTCGGGCCGAGGGATCGGCCAGAGCGAGCAGGTGCCTGGCCACATCGGCTGCAACCTGGGCGCCGCGGGTGATGACCAGGACGGTGTCGTCGCCGGCGATACACCCCATGACGCCGGGCATCATGGCGTCGTCGACGGCCCCGGCGAGCAGCTGGGCGGCGCCGGCGGGAGTTCGCAGGACCACCTGGGGGCCGGCCCACTCGGCGGTGACGAGCAGCTCGGCGCACCAGCGGGACAGGCGGGGGGTGATGTGGGCACGCAGGGAGTCGTCGGTCTCCTCCGTCTCGGAGAGGGTTCCGGCATGGACCTGGCCGGGGGCACCGGCCTCAGGCATGGAGTAGATGAGCTCTCCGCCCGGGGCGCGGATCTTCGTGGCCCGCAGCTCCACCAGATCCCGTGAGAGCGTGGCCTGGGTGGTACTGATGCCGCGCTGAGCCAGGGACTTGCGCAGCTGGGCCTGGGAGCGGATGCGTTCACGTGACAGGATCTGGACGATACTGGCGTGCCTGGCGGTCTTGGTCCCGGGAACCAGTGGGGCCGTTGCCGTCTGGTCACGTTGAGAGGCCTCGACGGCGGCACTCATGAACCGGCTTTCTCTGACAGGGCCCGAGCAAGGACCTTAGACAGTGTGGTGGTGAAGGCCCTGGCGTCGTCATCGGAGAGGATGAAGGGGGGAGCCAGGCGGATCGTGTCGGGGCGCGGCGCGTTGACGATGAAGCCGCGGGTCGCCAGGGCGGCGGTGAGCTCAGCAGCGGGCGGGAGCCCGTCTTCCATCCCGACACCGAGCAGCAGGCCCCGGCCGCGCACCTGGTCGACTCCGTCAACGGCCGCCAGCTCTCGGGACCAGACCGAGCCGAGCTGCTGAACCCGGTTGAGCAAGGCCTGGCTGCGGATGGTCTCGATAACGGCGAGCGCTGCTGCGCAGGCCACGGGGTTGCCGCCGAAGGTGGTGCCGTGCTGCCCCGGCTCGAGGAGAGCCGCGGCCTTCCCGGTTGTGACCACCGCACCGATGGGGATGCCTCCGCCCAGTCCCTTGGCCAGGGTGACGACGTCGGGGACGACGCCCGGTGCCAGCAGGTGATGGGCCATCCAGGCGCCGGTGCGTCCCATTCCGGTCTGGACCTCGTCAATGATGAGCAGCGCGCCGGCGGCCTCAGTCAGCTCGCGGGCCGCCTCCAGGTATCCGGCGGGAAGCTCACGCACCCCGGCCTCGCCCTGAATGGGTTCGACGATGAGTGCCGCCACGTCCGGCCCCAGTGCGGTGCGCAGTGCCTCGACGTCTCCGGCGGGGATGAACTCGACCCCGCCGGGCAGGGGCTCGAAGGGCTCACGGTAGGCGGCCTTGTAGGTCAGGGCAAGGGCACCCATGGTCCTGCCGTGGAAGGCATTCTGGAGGGCCAGGACCCGGGGGCGCCGGCTACCGCCGTGGCGGCGAGCGATCTTGAAGGCGGCCTCGTTGGCCTCGGTACCGGAGTTGGCCAGGAAGACGCGGGAGTCGTGAGCGGGGCAGTCGGGGAAGGTGAGCCGGACGAGTTCCTCGGCGAGACTGACCTGGGCGGGGGTGGTGAAGAAGTTCGAGACGTGCCCCAGCTCGGAGAGCTGCTCGGTGACTGCCTGAACGATCGCGGGATGCGCGTGCCCCAGGCAGTTGACGGCGATGCCCGCCAGCAGGTCGATGTACTCCTGGCCGTCGGCGTCCCAGACGTGGGCGCCCCGCCCCCGCACCAGGACCCGGCTGGGGGTGCCGAAGGTGTTCATGACGGCGTCGGTGTAGCGGGTCAGCCAACCGGCGTTGCCGGTGCCGGCCCCGTTCACCTCTGCGACGGGTGCCTGAGCGTGTGAGGAGGGGGTCATAGGCTTTTGCCTCCGTTCAGTGGTGGGACCGGGGCGTCTCCGGGGTGAATGACGGTGCCGACGCCCTGGTCGGTGACGATCTCGAGCAGCATGCTGTGGGCCTGACGTCCGTCAACGACGTGCGCCTGCGCGACTCCCCCGTAGACGGCCCTCAGGCAGGCCTCCATCTTGGGGATCATCCCGGCCTCGAGCGTGGGCAGGAGCTCCTCCAGCGCGGCGGCGCTGATGAAGGGCACCAGCGTGCTGCGGTCGGGCCAGGCGGCATAGAGCCCCTCGACGTCGGTGAGCATGAGCAGGGTGCGGGCCTTGAGGGCCACGGCGATCGCGGCGGCGGCCGTGTCGGCGTTGACGTTGAGGACGGTCTCGGAGTCCGTCGTCAGCGGGGCGACCGAGGAGATGACCGGGATGCGGCCCTGGTCGAGCAGGTCGATGATGGGCTGCGGGCTGACGTCGACAACGTCACCGACTAGGCCGACGTCGACCTTGTTCCCGTCCACCGTGGCCAGGCGCTGCCGGGCTCGCAGGAGTCCGCCGTCCTCACCGCTGATGCCGACGGCGGCTGAGCCGTCGATGTTGAGCAGGGAGACGAGCTCTCTCTGCACGGAGCCGGTGAGGACCATTCGGACCACATCCATGACCTCGGGGGTGGTGACGCGCAGGCCTCCGCGGAACTCCGAGGCGATGCCCAGCCGCTTGAGCATCGCGTTGATCTGGGGCCCGCCGCCGTGAACGACGACGGGGCGCACCCCGACCTGGTGGAGGAAGAGAATGTCCTGGGCGAAGGCGCGCTTGAGCTCATCGTTGACCATGGCGTTGCCGCCGTACTTGATGACCATGGTGGCGCCCTTGTAGGTGCGCAGCCACGGCACGGCCTCCAGCAGGACGGATGCCTTGGTCTGTGGGTCGAGAGGGGTCCGTTTCATGTCGTGTAGTCCGCGTTGATGGTGACGTATCCGTGAGTGAGGTCGTTGGTCCACACGGTGGCCTCGGCCGGGCCCGCCGACAGGTCGATGTCGATGCGGGTCTCGCGTGGGCTCATGTCCACCGCGTCCCGGTTGGGCTGGGGGGCGCCGTGGCTGAAGATCGTGATGCCGTTGATGGCGACGTCGACCTCATCGGGGTTGAAGGGGCAGACGTCCTCAGGCACGGTCCCCAGCTGGGAGAGGATGCGCCCCCAGTTGGGATCGGCCCCGGCGACGGCGCACTTGAGGAGGTTGGAGGAGCTGACGGTGCGGGCCGCGGCCTCGGCGGCCTCCTCGCTGACGGCTCCGGAGACGGTGATGGCGATGTCGTGGGTGGCGCCCTCGGCGTCGGCCACGAGGCGCCGGCCGAGCCGGCTCATCACCTCGGTGAGCGCCTCGTCGAGCTCGGCCCGGGAGGGGGTGGTGCCGGAGGCTCCGGAGGCCAGCAGGAGGACCGTGTCATTGGTGGACATGCAGCCGTCGGAGTTGATCCGGTTGACGGTTCGCGTTGTGGCGGACGCCAGGGCGTCCTGCGCCTGCTGAGGGGTGAGAACGGCGTCAGTGGTGATGACGGCGAGCATGGTGGCCATGCCGGGGGCCAGCATCCCTACTCCCTTGATCATGCCGCCGATGGTCCAGCTCTGTGCCCCGGTACCGACCGTGAGGGTGTCCTCCTTGGAGACGGTGTCGGTGGTCATGATGGCGGTGGCGGCGTCGGTCCCGGCCTGGGGCGTGTCGGCCAGGGCGAGGGCGGCGACGTCGATGCCCTCCAGGAGGACGGGCATGTCGATGCGCTCCCCGATGACGCCGGTGGAGCAGACCAGGATCTGGCCCGGTTCGGCGCCCAGCAGACCTGCGGTGCGGGTGGCGGTGGCTTCGGTGTCGTGCATGCCCTGCGCTCCGGTGCAGGCGTTGGCGCTGCCGGAGTTGAGGACGACGGCGCGGGCGTGGCCCGGCTGCCCGCCTTCCTGACCGGCCAGGAGCCGGCGTGACCAGACGACGGGGGCGGCGACGACCCGGTTGGTGGTGAACACCCCGGCCGCGGTGTCCAGCGGTCCGTCATTGACGACGAGGGCGAGGTCGGGCTTGCCGGAGGCCTTGAGGCCGGCGCGCACGCCGGCGGCACGGAATCCCTGAGCTGCGGTTACGCTCACGGTGCGACTCCTTGGGCGGTGATGGCGGTGGTCTCCTTCAGCCCGAGAGCAAGGTTGAGGGACTGAAGGGCGGCACTGGCGGTGCCCTTACCGAGGTTGTCGATGGCGCACATGGCCACGACGGCGTCCGCGCCACGGTCGATAGCGGCCTGAACGGTGGCGGTTCCGCTTCCCAGGACGGTGCCGGTGGTGGGCCAGGTCCCCTCGGGCAGCAGCTGGATGAGGCTCTCACCGCTGCCGGTGGCCCCGTAGGCGTCGTTCCAAGCCGCCCGCAGGACGGCTTCGGGTTCGGGGGCCTCGCGCAGGGCCGTAGTCATGGGTGCGGTGACGGTGGCGAGGATGCCGCGGCTCATGGGGACCAGGACCGGGGTGAAGGACAGGTGCACGCAGCCCGCGGGGGCGCCGGCCACCTCCAGGTTCTGGAGGATCTCGGGAATGTGCCGATGGGTGCCTCCGACGGCGTAGGGCTGAGCCGAGCCCAGCGCCTCGGCCGCGGTGAGGTGAGGCTTGAGGGTCTTGCCTGCGCCGGAGTAACCGACGGCCAGCACCGCGGTGAGCCGGGAGGAATCGAGGAGTCCGGCGGCGATGCCGGGCTGGACCGCCAGGGTGACAGCGGTGACGTTGCAGCCGGGGACGGCGATGCGCCTGGTGGCTGCCAGCTCTTCACGCTGAGCGCGGGCGCGCGTCTCGCCGTGGTGCAGGAGCTCGGGCATGCCGTAGGTCCAGGCACCGGCGTAGTCCGATCCGTAGAAGGTCTCCCACGCCTGCTGGCTGGTCAGTCGGTGGTCCGCCCCGCAGTCGATGAGAAGCGGCGCGCCGCCGCCCGAGGTGAGCTCCTCGAGCGCCGCCGTGACGGCTCCTGAGGCTCCGTGCGGCAGGGCCAGGACGACGACGTCGTGCTCGGCGAGGATCTCCGCCTCAGTGGGTTGGACGATGCGGTCCGCCAGGGACAGCAGGTGCGGGTGGTGGTCTCCGATCCGACTGCCCGCGGACGAGGCCGCGGTGAGTGCGCCGATCTCCACCTCCGGGTGGGCTGTGAGCAGGCGCAGAACCTCGCCGCCGGCATATCCGGTGGCTCCAGCAACAGCAACTGACCAAGTCATGCAGCAACCATACATCCACATGCATAGAAATGCATTCATCGCCCGCTGCTGTGATTCATCTCCTCCCTCCACCCTCAGGGGCGAGGACTAGGAGCGATCGCGGCGACCGGTGAGCGTGTCGTCATGGAGGGAGGTGGCGATGGCGTCGGCCCACTGGCGCACCTCGTCCCAGTCTCGGTAGTCGCCCTCACTCGCTCCCCCGAGCTTGGCGATGGAGCGCTCCCGCAGGCTGAGCTTGGAGGGGTCGAAGCGGCCCGCGAAAGTCATGTGATCCTTCGGGTCGATGGCCAGGAGCACCGGGCCGATGCGCATGGGGTCGGAGACCTTGCCCTTGGGCAGGCCGGAGAGCCCCACGGAGAAGGCCCACACGGGCTTGGCCCTGAGGACGTCATGGAAACGCTTGGTGAAGTCGACGGCCTCCGGCGTCCACTTGGTCATGTAGACCGCACTGCCCAGGATGAAGGCGTCATACTCCTCGACGCTGTCGACATCCTCAGGGCGCTTGGTCTCCACATCGATCTGGGCGGCCTGGAGCCGCTCGGCAATCACCGCGGCCACCTCATCGGTGGACCCGTGCTTGGAGGAAGAGGTCAGTAGGATCTTCATGCCGCCTAGTATTACTGAGACCACACCCACTGTCTGGGATCCCCTACTCGACGAAAGCACTGAAAAAGCGCTGACGGCCATGATGTGCATCACATATGGCCGTCAGCGCTGGTAGATCTGCGTGGTTCAGCTGCGCAGCTCGGCCCCCAGAAGCTTGGCGGCCCGCTTGACCACGCGCTTGCGCACAGCGGCGGTCTCCTCGGCTGTCAGCGTGCGGTCGGGGGCCCGCAGCACCAGGGAGAAAGCCAACGACTTCTTGCCCTCGCCGAGCTGGGGGCCGCGGAAGACGTCGAAGAGGCGAACCTCCTCAGCCAGATCCCCTGCGGCCTGTCTGACCAGGGCCTCGACCTCGGCGGCGGTAGTGGTCTCGTCGACGACGAGGGCGATGTCCTCCTTGGCGGCAGGGAAGGTGGAGACAGCCTTGACCTGGAGCGCCCCGGCGCTGCGGGCGGCCTCCAGCAGCGGGTCGAGGTCGATCTCGACGGCGCAGGCACGCTCGGGAAGTCCGAGCGCGCGCACCACCCGCGGGTGGAGCTCTCCGGCATGGGCGACGAGCCTGCCGGGCTCGATCTCTTTGCTTCGACGTCGGCCGGGCAGGCGGATCTCCGCGGTGCGGCCGGGGTGCCAGGGAGCGTAGGGGTGCTCAGGGGCGCAGACCTCGACCTGCACCCCGAGCGCCGCGGCCACGGTGCGAACCACCTCGACGGCGTCGGCCCAGTCCCAGGGGCGGCCCGCCCCGAGAACCCCGGAACGCTCGTGCTCACCGGTCATGACGGCACCGACGTGGGTGGGCTGAGCGGGAATGCCCGCCTCAAGGGCGGCCTCCTCGGACTGGCTGGGGCGCTTGGAGGTTCCGGGGATCGGGGCGGGAACGGTTCCGGCCGGGTGGGTGACGGAGCCGACCTCGAAGACGGCGACGTCAGTCAGGCCACGGGAGACGTTGCGCCGGGCGACGTCGATCAGGGAGTCGAGCACGCTGGTGCGCAGGTAGGGGGCGTCCTCAGCCAGGGGGTTGGCCAGGCGGACCCTCTGGCGGCGAGCGTCGTCGGTAGGGATCTCGAGCAGGTCGTGGACGTCCCCGATGAAGGGGTAGGACAGGACCTGGGTGAGTCCGGCGTCGGCCAGGGCGCGCACGATGTCACGGCGGGCCCTCTGGTCGGCGCTCAGTCCCGTGCCGGCGGGGGCCGTGGGCACGATGACCGGGATGGCGTCGTATCCGTCGAGGCGGGCGATCTCCTCGGCCAGGTGGGCGGGGCCCACCAGGTCCGGGCGCCAGGTCGGCGGGGTGACGGTCAGCAGGACGGTGCCGTCGTCGGCGGAGCCGCTGTGCTCCACGGTGCATCCGATGGTGGTGAGCAGCTCGGTGACGCGCTCGGTTCCGTAGGCGACGCCGGTGAGGCGCTCGGCGGCGTCGGCGCGCATGGTGATGGGCTCGGGGGCTCGGGTGCGGTTGATGTCGGTGGCCACAGGCTCGGCGGTGCCGCCGCCGTACTCCACGAGCAGGTCAACGGCCCGCTGGGCGGCGATGGGCGCCAGCTCGGTGTCCACGCCGCGCTCGTTGCGTTTGGAGGACTCGGTGGGCAGCTTGTGGCGTCGGGAGGAGCGGGCCACACTGACCGGGTCGAAGTGGGCGGCCTCGATGAGGACGTCGCGGGTATCGGCATCGACTTCGCTCAGGGCCCCGCCGAAGACGCCGGCCAGGACCAGGGCCCGGGAGCCCTCACCCTCCGGGGAGTCGGCGATGACCAGGTCCTCGGGGTCGAGGGTGCGGGTGACCTCGTCGAGGAAGGTGAGGCGCTCACTCTCTTGAGCACGGCGCACGACGATGGGGGCGGTGAGCTTTCCGGCGTCGAAGGCGTGCAGCGGCTGGCCCAGGTCGAGCATGACGTAGTTGGTGACGTCAACGGCCAGGGAGATGGGCCGCATGCCTGCGGCTGTGAGGCGCTCCTGCATCCAGGTGGGCGACGGGGCACTCGGGTCGATGCCGCGCACGAGGCGGGCGACGTAGCGGTCGCATCCGGGGCGCCCGTGGATGGGGCGGGGGTCCTCGGGGACGACGACGTCGAAGCCGCCCTCCCCGACGGGGGCCACGCCGTTGGGGTACAGCCCCGTGTTGGTGGCGTCGGCGGGGTCGGTGAAGCGGGCACCGGTGGAGTGGGAGTACTCGCGGGCCACACCGCGCATGGAGAAGCAGTAGCCGCGGTCCGGGGTCACGTTGATCTCCAGGACCTCCTCCCCCAGGCCGAGGATGCCGATGGCGTCGGTCCCGGGTGCGGGCGGCTCCTCGCCCTCGTGGCCGTGCTCAGACAGCCACTGCTGGAGCACGATGATGCCGGAGTGGTCCTCCCCGATACCCAGCTCGCGGGCCGAGCAGATCATGCCGTCGGAGACGTGGCCGTAGGTCTTGCGCGCGGCGATGCGGAAGTCGCCGGGCAGGATGGCGCCGGGCAGGCAGACCACGACGTAGTCCCCGACGTCGAAGTTGTGGGCGCCGCAGACGATGCCGCGGCTGGGCAGGTCGGAGGGCTCCTTGCCGGTGCCGGGGGCGTCGTTGTGCTCGGGGCCGACGTCGACGCGGCAGTAGTTGATGACCTTGCCGTTGGACTGCTCCTTGGCCTCACGGGTGAGGACCTTGCCGACGACGAGGGGCCCGGTGACGGCCGGGGGAACGATGCGTTCCTCCTCCAGGCCCACGCGCACGAGGTCGGCGGCGAGCTGCTCGGCGCTCAGGCCGGTGGGGACGTCGACGTGCTCGCGCAGCCATTCGATGGGGACGTAGGGCATGTCAGTTTCCCTTTCCGGTGGTGCCGAACTGCTGGGAGAAGCGGATGTCGCCCTCGACGATGTCATGCATGTCGGCGATTCCGTGGCGCAGCATGAGGGTGCGCTCCAGCCCCATGCCGAAGGCGAAGCCCGTGTAGACCTCGGGGTCGATGCCGCAGGCGGTGAGCACGTTGGGGTTGACCATGCCGCAGCCTCCCCACTCGATCCAGCCGGCGCCGCCCTTCTTCTGCGGGAACCACAGGTCCATCTCGGCGCTGGGCTCGGTGAAGGGGAAGAAGGAGGGGCGCAGGCGGGTGCGCGCCTCGGGGCCGAACATGGCCTTGGCGAAGTGGTCCAGGACGCCCTTGAGGTGCGCCATCGTCAGGCCCTTGTCCACGGCCAGGCCCTCGACCTGGTGGAAGACGGGGGTGTGGGTGGCGTCGAGCTCGTCGGAGCGGAAGACCTTGCCGGGGCAGGCCACGTAGATCGGGGGCCGCTGATCGAGCATGACGCGGGCCTGGACCGGGGAGGTGTGGGTGCGCAGCACGAGGTTGGCGGTCTGCCCCTCGGCGGCCCCGACGCTGGCGCCGTCGACGTAGAAGGTGTCCTGCATCTGGCGGGCCGGGTGGTCGGCGTCGAAGTTGAGGGCGTCGAAGTCGAACCACTCGTGCTCGACCTCCGGGCCCTCGGCGATGGACCAGCCCATGGAGGTGAAGAAGTCGCAGACCTCGTCAATGAGGATGTCGAGGGGGTGGCGGGCACCCGCCTGCGTCCGCGAGGTGGGGATGGTGACGTCAACCGCCTCGGTGCGCAGCATCTCTTCCTCGGCGGCGGCCTCGAGCGTCTCCTGCCTGGCGGTCAGAGCCTTGGCGATGCGCCCGCGAGCGCCCCCCAGGAGCCTGCCGGCGGTGGGCTTGTCCGCCTTGTCCAGGGTGCCGATGAGCCGGTTGGCCAGGGTCAGTGGTGAGGCGTCGCCGGTGTGGGCCAGGCGGGCCTCCTTGAGTTCGGCGAGGGTGCCGGCTGCGGTGAAGGCGGCCAGGGCCTCCTCGACGGCGGCGTTGATGCTGGCCTCGTCCAGGGGCGAGAGCGCGCCGGGAGCGTCAGTCATATGCGGTGCCTTCCACCAGGTGTCTCCGGGGTTGTCCGCCCTTAAGGGTAGTCCGCGTCGTCGCGTGGGTGTGAATCGTCCCGTCACCGCGGTGGCGTGGGGGTCACCCCCCGCTTGGTCATGCGCTGTCATGCGCTCCGGTCGGGTTGCTGCCACCTGGGACTTGACGGTGACGTTACGTCACCTGTTGAGATGGATTCATGCACGTCAAGGAGCTCGCTCGGATCGCCGGTACCACGCCGAGGGCGGTGCGCTACTACCACCACCTGGGTCTGTTGGAGATTCCGCCCACGGTGCGGGGGCGGCGCGAGTACGGCGTCGAGCACGTGGCCCGTCTGCTGCGTATCCGGTGGCTGGCCGACGGAGGACTGTCGTTGACTCAGGTGGCGGAGATGCTCGCCTCGGACACGATCGGCACCGATCAGGACTCTCGTCGTGAGGCAGTGCTGCGCGATCTGCGGGCCACGCGGGGCACGATTGAGGCGCAGCAACGCAGCCTGGCCGAGCAGGCCTCCCGGGTCGATGAGCTCATCGCCCGGGTGGAGCGCGGTGAGGGCCTGTCCCCCGCTCCCAGCGCTCTGACTCGTTTCTACGACGACATCGAGGCCCGGATCGCTCGCCTGGGCGGCAGTGTGCGAGTGCTGGGGGCCGAGCGCCAGATGATGGTGGTGCTCGCCTCGCTGGGCATGGTGCCCGACAGCGTGGTCCCCTTCATCGAGGCGCTGGATGACGATGATCGAGAGCTGTCCGCTCAGCAGATCATGGACTTCACCCGCCTGGCCACGCTGAGCGAGGCCGAGGGTCGCGCTGAGGCGCACCGGCTCGCGCACAACAGCTGGACACTGGCGTGCCGCCACAAGGAGCATGCCCTGGCCGTCCTGGCGGACCTTCCCTCGGGCGCTCTGGGGCGCGCTATGTGGCGACTGACCCATGTCCTGACCACTTCCAGCTATCCGTATCCGGCTCAGCAGGCCTTCGTGGCTGAGCTCATGGAGCTCATGCTCGCCGATCCGGACTTCGCCGCAACGATCCGCCGCTCGGCGGGAGAGGAGCCAGTGCTGTGAATGCCAAGAGAGCCGAAGTGGAGAAGGCAACAAGTACGTCAGCAGCAACGTCCCGCTCGGATAAGGATGAGCCCATCAGGGACTCCTCTCCCACCGCGGTCCGTGATCTGGGCGCCGGCTGCGAGGCGCCGGTGCGGGTGCGCGGTCTGGTCAAGCACTTCGGGCGCTTCAGGGCGCTTGACGGCCTGGATCTGACGGTGGAGGCGGGCAGCGTCCACGGTTTCCTCGGTCCCAATGGGGCGGGTAAGTCCACCACGATCCGTGTCCTGCTGGGGCTCTACCGGCCCGACGGCGGCAGCGTGAGCGTGCTGGGCCGCGAGCCGTGGAAGCAGGCCGCGCTCATCAACCGGCAGGTCTCCTATGTTCCCGGTGACGTGGCGCTGTGGCCGGCCCTGACCGGCGGGCAGGTGCTCGACGCCCTGGCCGGGCTGCGCGGCTCGCGCGATGCCGAGCGGGAGGCTGAGCTCATGGAGCGCTTCGACCTGGATCCCAGCAAACGGGTACGGACCTACTCCAAGGGGAATCGGCAGAAGGTGGCTCTGGTGGCCGCCCTGGCCGCACCGACGAGCCTGCTGGTGCTCGATGAGCCCACCAGTGGCCTGGATCCGCTCATGGAGCGGGTCTTCACCGAGGAGGTCGCCAGAGCCTGCGGCGAGGGCCGCACGGTTCTGCTCTCCAGCCACATCCTGGCCGAGGTCCAACGCCTGTGCAGTGCGGTGACGATCATCAAGAACGGCCGGGTCGTCGAGCACGGTGACCTGGGGACCCTGCGGCGGTTGTCGCGCACCCGCATCGAGCTGGGTGCTGCGGCCGACGAGCTCGGCCCCGTCAGGCAGGCGTTGGAAGCCCTGGGGCTCGACGTCGTCGAGGACGGTGGCCGCCTGACCCTTGAGGTGGCGGCGGAGCAGGTGCCGACGGTGCTGAACCTCGCGGGCGAGCACCGGATCCAGGACGTCACCTGCGAGCCGACCAGTCTGGAGGATCTCTTCCTGCGTCACTACGAGGAGGCCTGATGAACGCCGCATCGAGCACAGCAGCAGGCAAGACAGCACCGGCCAGCAGCTCCGGCGCAACCGGCGCCCTGGCCGGCTGGGACACCTACCTGAGGGTTCTGCTTCGACGATTCCGGTTTCAGATCTCGGCCTGGCTGGTGCCCCTGTGGCTGTTAGCCGGTGTCACCGCACCCAGCTACGGGCGCTTCTACCCCTCGTTGGAGACCCGGACGGTGCTCATCGAGCAGATGCGCAAGTCTCCGGGAACGCGTCTCCTTTACGGCTATGTCCCCTGGCCCGGCCGGCTCGGTCAGCTCCTGCAGTGGCAGACAGGGACCTTCCTGCTCGTGTGCACCGCGCTCATGGCGATTATGCTGACGTGCCGGGTACTGCGGGCCGATGAGGACGAGGGGCTCGTCGAGGTTCTGCGCGCCACGGGCGTGGGCAGGTCGGTTCCTTTTCTCGTGCCGGTGGCCCTGGTGTGGGTGGTGGTCGGCACCCTGTCTGCGGGGATCGGAGGCATTCTGACCTGGCAGACCAGGAGCATCGAGGAGCTGACGGTCTTAGGGGCCTGGACACTGGCCGGGACGGTCTGCGTGACCGGCTGGACGTTCTCGGCTATCGCGGCGGTGGCCTGCCAGCTGGGTCATCAGGCGGGCCAGGCCAGGGGCCTGTCCATGGTGATGCTCGCGCTCGCCTTCGTGCTGCGGGTGAGCGCCGACCAGATCTCGGACGGCACCGGCTCGGACTGGCTCAGGTGGCTGACTCCCCTGGGCTGGCGCGACCTCGTGCGCCCGTACACCGATGACCGGTTCACGGTGCTCGCAGCGTGCTGTGCCGTGGCCATCGCTGTGGTGCTCGGCGCCGTGGTACTCGCCGCGCGCCGTGAGTACCTGGGCGGCTACCTGCCCGACCGCAGCTCGTCTCGGCGCCGGTGGCCGGTGCGGGGTCATGTGGATCTGCTCGGGCGCCTGTCGTGGCACGGTCTCGTCGGCTGGGCTCTGGCCTCGACAGGTCTGGCGCTCCTGTATGGATCCGTCTCTGGCAGCATCAAGGATCTGCTGGCGCCCGGTTCTCCGACGGCGTCCTATGTCGGCAAGATGGCCGTGGGGTCCCCGGTGGAGCAGTTCGTGTCCCTCATGACGGTGGTGACAGTGCTGCTCGTGGCTGTGGCGGCGGTGCGACGGATGAACTGGCTGGCGGGCCTGGAGCGCGCGGGACTGGTGGAGGTCGAGCTCGCCGCCGGGGTCAGTCGTGGCCGTGTGCTCCTCTGCCAGGTTCTGTGCGCGCTCATCGAGGCGGTCGTCCTGCTGCTGGTCTCGGCGACGGTCCTTGCGGCGACGACGGCGACTCAGCTCACCGATGACCACGCCGTGGCGCGTTCCTTCGTGTTCACGGTGAGCCAGCTGCCCGGCATGGTGGCGGCCATCGGGATCGCAGCGGCCCTGGTGGGCCTGGCGCCGAGACTGACCGGACTGTCCTGGGTGGTTGTCACCTGGAGCGCTTTCGCCCAGTTCTTCGGTGGACTCGTCGAGCTCAAGGACTGGGCCAAGGACCTCAGCGTGCTCGGCCATCATCTCGACGTCGTCGGAACCCCCGACTGGGAGCCTCTGGCCGTCCAGACCGTGGTTGGCCTCATCGGCATCATGATCGGCCTGGTCGCCTACACCCGCCGCGACCTGCCCGCCTGACGACGAGACCGCCCTCTCCCACCTCGCCATCTCGCTTTGCTCTCAGAGCAGACATACCGCGCTGGCCAGGTGGACGAGGGCAACGGCAAGAGGAAACACCACCATCCCCGGAACACGGTGCACGACACCGATCAGCGCGTCTCCAAGCTGGGCGGCCGCCGCTGCGACCAGGACGAGCAAGGTCAGCGGCCGAGCAGGAGCCAACCAGACGACGGCAGCGACCAGCACTCCGAGCGGGACGCTCCGGGCCGCGTACATAGCCGGATAGAAACGCTCCCCGGACTCGCCGTCCCAGGAAGGGTCGAGCGTCTGCGGGTGGACCACCGCGACGACACCGAAGCCTGCTGACATGATTCCCAGCGCCGAGTTCAGCAGCGCGAGCCACCACGGCATGAGGACCACCCCTTATCGTTCACATCTGAATCATTCCGTACTGTACCGTTTCTCTCATGACCGGAGAAGATGGCCACGCAATCCTGTCCTCAACATGCTTCCAGCTCGGCATCGCAGGCAGCCAGATCACCCAGTCCTTCTCGAGACGCATCGAGCACGTCGGCCTGTCCCACAAACAAGTGGGACTGCTCGCCGTCGTCGACGCCGACCAAGCAAGTTCTCAACGAGAGATCGCCGCACAGCTCGGTGTCGCCCCGAGCCTGGTGGTGTCACTGGTCGACCAGCTCGCCAGCATCGGCGCTGTGCGCAGGACGCGCAGTCGAACCGACCGTCGGGTACAGGTCGTCGAGATCACCGACGAGGGGCGCCAGTTACTGCGGCTCGCTACCGATGCCGCCAAGAAACTCGACGCCGACCTGCGCAAGTGCCTTTCCCCCGGCGACCAGCAGGACCTGGACAGACTCCTACCTCTCCTCCTTCAGTCCTCCGCGACAGCGGGCACGGACAGGACGTAACACCGAGCCCACTCGCTGACCTCACTGCGCGAGGACGACGCGTTTTCCTGCAGCCGACAGGTTCTCAGCGTCGCGATGAGCCTCCGCAATTCGATCGAGTGGATAGGTCGCGGCGAGGAGCGGCTTAAGCTCGCCGATGTTGACCTTCGTAGCAAGCCAGGCCAGATCCTCGGCACTCGACTTTCCTGACACCATGCGAATGACCGGTCCCGGCGAGAGCACGGACTTCAGAATGTCCCAGAAGGCTCCGGGGGCAATGGCCGCCATACGCCCTCCGGGCCTGAGGAGCCCCCGATACGCAGACGCGTCGGTACCTGCGGTGTCGACAACGACGTCGTAGCGATCAGGTATGTCCGAGGGTTCCAGATCGTGGTAGTCGAACACCTGCTGCGCGCCAGCACCAGCAGCCACACCACCACGGACACCGACCACGGCATCCACATCCGCTCCCATGATGCGGGCGACCTGAACCACTGTGGATCCGACACCGCCGTTTCCGCCCACCACAAGCACACGATCTCCCGGGCGGACCTTGAGCGGACGAAGGGCCTGCACAGCAGTCAGGCCCGCAAGCGGAAGGGCCGCGGCTTCAGTAAGTGGGACCGCACTGGGTGCAAAGGCGACCCGATCGGCCCGGACTCGCACGTACTGCGCCCCTGCAGCCGCCCGCCCTGGAGGTTTCATCCCCAGGCATCCCCAGACTCGATCCCCCACCCTTACTCCCCCGACTCGGCCGCCGACTTCATGCACGAGTCCGGCGAAGTCCACACCCGTTCCCTTCGGAAACCCCATTCCGTCGAACAGACGCATCTTTCCTCGTCTCGTCTGAAGGTCGACGGCATTGATGCTGAACGCGGCAACCTCGACAACGACGTCCTTGGGTCCCGGACTCGGCATCGTGGCCGTTCCCACCTCAAGCACCTCCGGAGAGCCGTAGGAGCGGAACTGCACCGCCCACATCGTGTCCTGCATGTTCATCATTCCTCCTCATGCTTCGCTACGCTACGTAGCGTAGCGCAACATGAGGAAGACAGCCCGGGTAATCCCGTGTCCATGGTTCAGCTTCTCTGAACAGCTCCCAGTAGCGTCAGGAGGACCTCTGACAGCTCCGTGCGCAGAGAGTCGGGTTGCACATGGCCAAGGAGATGCACATGCACATACGGGACGCCGAGCAGTGCAGCGTACAGATCGTCGACGTCGATGCTTCCCTCCACTTCACCCCGGGATACCGCGCGATCGATCATCGCCAGGATGTCGGCGCGCACGGCCGCGACAACGCTCTGCTGCAGTCTTGAGGTGAGGTCGGGATCGCCGGCCATATCGGCCAGCAGACCGGGGAGCGCGCTTCTGCCCGGTTCGTCGGCGATGAGCTCAACCACTCGCCCAGCAAGTGCCTCAATGTCTCCGGAGAGGGACCCGGAGTCGGTGAGCCCTTCAGTACCGCCACGATGAATGACCAGGTCGAACACCATCTCCGCCTTCGACTGCCAACGCCGGTAGATCGTCGTCTTAGCCACACCGGATTGCCTGGCAACGCCCTCGATCGTCACTCCCTGATAGCCGCGAGAGCCCAGTTGCTCAAGAACCGCCGCGGACACTTTGGCATCGGTGTCGGCTCGACGCCGCGGAACAGGACTGTCCTCCTGCACGGCCTTGGACATGGAGCGCCTCCTTCGATTCACGAGGATGGGTAGCCTGCCCCTCCCTGCCTCAACGTTAGGTCATCAGGCGCTGCCGTCCTGGTACCGCTCAAGCGTGCGCTCCAAGTAGCTGACGAGGTCCTGACGCAGGGAGTCGGGGCCGGTGACACGAGCGTCCGGGCCGAGCCGGAGAAGGCTCCAACAGCTGACCGGCTCCATCCCTTGAGGAGAGGCTGACGGCGCCGGTCCGCCCTCAGCGGGTGCGTGACTCGATGTATCGGGCCAGTGCACCCAGGGACCAGTTCACGATGATGTAGAGCACGGCGATGATGACGTAGGTCTGGAAGAAGACCGACAAATGGGCATCGATCTTCGCCTGGCCGATCATGGTGGAACCGCGATACATGAGCTCGGGGTAGGCGAGCACGTACGCCAGTGTCGTCCCCTTGATGATGGTGACCATCTGCGTGATGAGGGTTGGGAGCATGAGGCGCAGGGCCTGCGGCGCCAGGATGAGGCGCATCGTGAGCGATGGACTCATCCCCAGCGCCCAAGCGGCCTCCGTCTGGCCCCGGTCCAGCGCCCGGACACCGGAGCGGAAGACCTCCGCCGTCGTCGCCGAGGTGCACATGACGATGGGCAGTGCCAGCTTCCAGAAGTCCGAGACCGTCGCGAAGCGGGGAACCACCAGGAGGAAGAAGTAGACGAGCAGCAGCATCGGCACCGCCCGCATGGCATCGATCCACAAGCCGACCAGCCACCTGATGGGGCGGTTGTCCAGCAGGCGGAGCCACCCCAGAGCTATTCCCAGGGGGAAGGTGAGCACGGCGGCAACGGCTCCCAGCCTCAGCGTGGTTCCGGCCGCCTCCAGGAGCTGACTGACAACCGACTGGCCCAGGAAGTAGCGCCACTTGGGATAGTCGAGCTGTCCGGCGAGGTCCAGTCGGTAAAGGACCGCAGCTGCCAGCACCGCGATTACAATAACGGCGACGACCGATCCGATGGCGATCATGATGCGCCCCCGCGGCCCCGGCTCATCGAAGAGCAGCGCCGCATCCGTCGCCCCGGAGCCCTGGCCCCTCTGACGGCGTGGACGGGGCTCTGTCACCGGCAAGATGTCTGAGCTCATGCTCGCCCCCTCCCCAAGAACTCAAGACGCCTCTCAAGCAGCCCGCCGACCTTCGTGGCAGCGAAGGCAATGGCCAGGTAGGTAAGACCAGAGGTGAGGAAAGTGATGACCCCTGCAGCTCGATCCTGGTTGATTCGCTGCGTGACGGCCGTCAGCTCGACGACGCCGATAGCCGCGGCGAGCGAGGAGCCAATGAGGCAGGCGATGAAGATGTTGACCAGCGGCTGGATCGTGCGGGCCAGAGCCTGGGGCAGGACGATGCCGCGAATGATGAGACCGAAGGGCATTCCCAGTGCGCGGGCGGCCTCGATCTGTCCCTTGGGCACCGAGTTGATCCCGCTGCGGACCGTCTCACACACGAATCCGGATGAGGAGAAGATCAGCGCCACGATCACCGACCAGAAAAGTGGGATGGTGATACCGACATGAGGCAGCGCCAGCCCAACAAGCACCATGAGGCACAGATTGGGGATATTGCAGGCCACTGTCACCCAAGCCGCGCCCAGTGCACGCAGCGGAGGGATGGGACCGACCCGGAAGATGGCCATAAGCGATCCCAGGAGAAGCCCGCCCAGGTAGGACAGGACGGAGATCACCAGCGTGACCAGCAGCCCCCAGCCGATAGCAGGGAGATTATCGGTGATGGCACTCACAGTCGCCTCCTTAAAAGATGCCGGTCGTCACCATGAGAGGAATGCTGTCGGCCGCCGCGCCGTCGACCCTCAAGCGAATCCGCTCGGGCCGAGGACGCGGCAGACCTGACAGGCGCTGAACTCGGTCAGGAGCTCTGCGCGGTCGCGTCACCGCCGGCCGAGGACCCGGGTACCGAGCCGATGGTCGGAGGCTGAGGGGCGCTACCACCGAGGGACTTGCCGATCGTCGCCTCCCAGATCCTCTTCCAGGTACCGTCATCCTCGATCGTCTTGAGGAAGGTGTTGACGAAGGCCTGCGCCCCGGAGTCCTTGGGAAGCCCGATGCCGTAGGGGTCCTCGGCGAAGGTCTCGCCGACGATCTTGACCTTGTCATTGGACAGAACCTCGCTCTTGAGTAGGGACTGGTCCACGACGTAGGCCTTGACCTGCCCGCTCTCGACGGCGGCGACGCACTTGGCCTGGGTGTCGAAGGGCTTGGCATTGGCCTTGGGAGCGTACTTCTTCAGCGCTGAGGCCGACGAGGAGTTGGACTGGACCGCGACGTCCCCGGTGAGAGTGTCGACACCGGTGATGTCCTGGTTATCGGCCTTGACCAGGATGGCCTGGCTGGAGGCGTAGTAGGGGCCTGCGAAGTCGATCTTCTTGGCGCGCTCCGGGGTGATCGTGTAGGTGGCGATGACGGCCTTGACCGTGCCGTTGGTCAGGACAGTCTCGCGCGTCTCGGAGGTGACCTGCTGGACCTCCAGGAGGGAGCGGGCGTCGTCTCCGCCGATGATGTAGCGGGCCAGTGCCTGGGCGATGGCCGCATCGAAGCCGGAGATCTTCTTCGTCTTGGAGTCCTCCCAGGAGAAGACCTCAGAGGTCTTGGTCCCGCCGGTGACGAGCTTGCCCGCCTGCTTCACGGCGGCAGCCCAGGGGGAGGCGGCCACGACGTCGGCGGCGGCCACCGGACCGAAGTTGATGGCCTTGTCGTAGTCGGCGTCGGAGGCCGCCGACGAGGTAATGGCCTTACCGTCAGCGCCCGTGTCGGCGCAGGCGGCCAGGACGCCTACCAGGGAGAGGGCACCGGTCGTGGCCAGCAGTCCGCGGCGGGAGAGGGTGGTCATGGTGTTCCTTTCGTTCGGACGGGGAGGGGCCGTCCCAGGCGCTGGGCCTGCGGTGGTCGCCGCACTCGGGAGAGGATGCGGTTCGGGGCTCAGTGGCTGAGCACCTTGGAGAGGAAGTCGCGGGCACGCTCGGTGCGCGGGGAGGAGAAGAACTCGGCGGGCCGGCCGGACTCGACGATCTGGCCGCCGTCCATGAAGACGACCCGGTCGGCGACCGAGCGGGCGAAGCCCATCTCGTGGGTGACGACGAGCATGGTCATGCCCGAGGCCGCCAGGTCCTTGATGACGTCGAGGACCTCGTTAATCATCTCGGGGTCCAGGGCGCTGGTGGGCTCATCGAAGAGCATGAGCTTGGGATCCATGGCCAGCGCGCGGGCGATGGCGACGCGCTGCTGCTGGCCTCCGGAGAGCTGGGAGGGGCGCTTTGCGGCCTGGTCCTCCAGGCCGACTCGGGCCAGCAGCTCGCGGGCACGCTCCTCAGCCCGCCCCCGGGGAATGCCGCGTACCTTGATGGGCGCCAGGGTGATGTTGTCCAGGACCGTGCGGTGCGGGAAGAGGTTGAAGGACTGGAAGACCATTCCCACCTCGGCGCGCAGCTGGGCCAAGGCCCGGCCCTCCTGAGGCAGCGGGATCCCGTCGATCTCGATCCGCCCTTCCTGAATCGGCTCGAGGCGGTTGACGGTGCGGCACAGGGTCGACTTGCCCGATCCGGAGGCGCCGATGACCGCCACGACCTCGCCACGGTGGATGTCGAGGGAGACGTCGTCGAGAGCCTTGAAACGGCCGTAGTACTTCGTAACGTTGCTGATCCGCACCAGGACGTCATCGTTCTGGTCTGCGGCGGTCTGGTCAGGAGAGGGTGCGGATGCGGTCACGAGTACCTCGTCTCAACATGGGTATGGGGAGCGTCATCTGTCTCATCGACAGCAACAGCAACACATCCGCATGCGCACTGCATTCCTCCTTGGCTCGTGTCGGACTGCACATATGAGAGTTCCGACCTCTCGTCAGGAAGAGTAGCACCGTCTCCAACCGGAGCGTCAACCGTCTCACAACGCCCCGGAACCTGGGACGATGCTCACACGCCATGCAGAGCGCCTAACCGCGTATGCCGACCGTGCGGTCGTAGTCTCATCTGCATGAGTCCCGCGAATACCACCGATCCGCGCCGCCGCCTCCAGCCCGAGCAGCGTCGGGAGGAGCTGGTGAGAGTCGGCGTCGAGCTGTTCGCGGAAGGGACGCTCGACCGCACTCACGTCAACGAGATCATCAAGCGGGCCGGCGTCTCACGCACGCTTTTCTATCACTACTTCCCCTCCAAGATGGCCTTCGCCCGAGCCATCGTGGAGTACGAGATCCTTCACCTTCACGACCTGGTCGAGCAGCAGACGGCACTGACCCTGGAAGGGGCGATCTCCACCTTCGCGGGTTACGTGAAGGCCAGGCCCGACAGCCTTCGAGCGCTTCACACCGGAGGCCTTGACCAGGACCCTGAGATCGCGGCCGCGCTGGCCACCAGCTTCGAGCGTTACGAACGCCTCGTCCTCATGCTCATGGGCATCGCCGAGCCCGACGAGCGCGCCATGTTCGCCGCCGAGGTGTGGATCAGCACGATGATCACCCTGTGCCTGGCCTGGCTGGATCACCCCGAGATCAGTCAGGAGACCATCACGAACATGTCCGCCCAGACGCTGCGAAGCCTGGTGTCTCAGGCTCGGAAGGGCGCCGAGCACATCTCCGAGCAGACTTCGACACCGGCCACCGCCCACGAATCGGTGAGCGACCGCTGAGGGGGTGAGCGTCGAGCCGCACTGAGACTCAGCGCTCCCCCGGGGCCGCGCACACCCTTTTTTCCAGCATTTTGAACCTGTCGTAAAAAAGGCGTTCGCATAGGCGCGAACGTGCTAACCTCTCCCCCGGTTGTACAAGACGTACAATAGAACGACGATGAGGGCTCCCCGCACTGTGGCACCCCTCGCTCTCAGAAGGAGAGCCGCTCATGCCTCAAGGCACCACTGGAGATGTGGTGGCTGTACGCCGCAGGACGTCGCGTGTCCTCTTCGCTCCGGAGACATTCAACTTCGCCGAGGTGACCCGGGCGATCGAGGTGGCCCGCCGGATGCCTTCGCACGTTGAGTGCGTCTTTGCCGGCTTCTCGCGACGCAACACCGAGTACATCAAGGCCGCGGGCTTCGAGTTCCGTCTGCTGACCCCCTACCTCAGTGAGGAGGAGGGACGGCTGGCTCTGAACTTCGACCAGGGCCGCAGCCTGCATCACCCGTTCACAGCGAAGATGCTGGCCCAGCGGGTGACAAGTGAGCGCGTACTGCTGCGCTCCCTGCGTCCGGACGCCGTTGTCATCGGAGTAACTCCCAGCCAGTTTATTTCTGCAAGGGCGGAGTGCGTGCCGCTGGTTTTCGTACGGCCCTTCGCCTACTCTCTGGCGCACCTGGAGGCAGCGCGCACCACCGGGGCCACCGGCTTCCTGCCCCGCACCTGCCCGGAGGAGTGCTTGATCGACAACGTGGCCGCTCACGCGCTCCATGTCCTTGGCACTCGGGTCCCCCTGCCTCGTTCCTTCCATTCTGTAGCCAGGGCCAACGGTGTCTCACTGCCCCAGGGGATGTTCAACGGGCTCACTGCCGACCTCAATCTCATCGCCACTGCCCCGCATCTGCTGCCTGGGTGGCTGAGAATGCCGGAGGGGCACCGGGTGGCGGGGCCGGTCTACGCCCGTCTGCCCGGGGAGCTCCCCGAGTTCCTGACCGACCTGGCCGCCGGCCCCCAGCCCCTGGTGTACTTCACCATGGGCTCATCGGGGAACCGTGACCTCGTCCTTGGCGTGCTGGCAGGCCTGGGCCGGGCGGACTGCCAGGTGCTGGCTCCGGTGCGCACCCACCTTCGCGAGGAGGACCTGGAGACTCTTCCGCGCAATGTCCACGTCACTGACTGGCTCCCGGCCCACGAGCTGAGCGGCGCCGTCGACCTGGCCATCACTCACGGCGGGGAGGGAACGGTGCAGACCAGCTGCGCCCAGGGATGGCCCTTCATCGGGATCCCGTTGCAGCTCGAGCAGCGATTCAACATTCAGCGTTGTGTGGCCTTCGGCTCGGCCAGGCTCGTGTCGCGCAGGGAGGCCCGCAGGACCGACTGGGCGGAGCTGGTGCGCCAGGCCCTGGCCGACGACGGCATGCGTTCGCGCGCCCGACGGATGGCCGGGCTCATGGAGGGGCTGGATGGACCGGGCCGGGCTGCCGAAGCGATCTGCGAGCTGCTGTGAGTCAGCTGCGGCCGGAGTTCTGGGCCTGTGCCCGGGCGCTGGCGTAGAGGCAGACGGCCGCGGCCGCGGCGACGTTGAGGGACTCCGCCTTGCCGTAGATGGGGATGGAGACGACGGCGTCGGCTCGGCTCAGCGCCTCTGAGGGCAGTCCGTGGGCCTCGTTGCCGAGCAGCCAGGCGCTGGGGGCCTCCAGGAGGGACTCGGCCTCGAAGAGGTCGAAGTCCCCGCGTCCGTCGGCGGCGAGGACGGTGAGTCCGGCGTTGTGGAGGGCGGTGACGGCGTCGTCGAGGGCCACGCCGGTGACCACGGGCAGGTGGAAGAGGCTTCCGGCGGTGGAGCGTACGACCTTCGGTGCGGTGGGGTCCACGCTGCCGCGCACGAGGACGACGGCGTCGGCGCCGGCGGCGTCGGCGGCCCGGATGATGGTGCCGGCGTTTCCGGGGTCCTGGGCCTGGGTGAGGACGGCGACGAGCCTGGCCCCTTCCAGGGCGGCGGTCAGCGCCTCGGAGCCGGTGGCCTCCTCGGTGGCCACGACGGCCAGGAGTCCCTGCGTGTCGGGGCTCATGGCGTCCATGACCTGCTGGGTGGTGACGTGCACGTAGAGCCCGGCGGCCACGGCCTCGTCCCAGATCTCGCTGTGGCGCTCGAGGGCCGCCTCGGTGAGGTAGACGTCGAGCACGCGGCCGGGGGCGTGCCGGACGGCCTCGCGCACGCCCTGGGGGCCTTCGACGAGAAAGCGTCGGTGCTTGGCCCGCGCGTTGCGGCGGGACAGGCCCGCCACTCGGGAGATGCGGGCCGAGGCCGGATTGCTGAGCACCTCGCGGCCGGCGGCCGGCCCCTCGCTGACGGTGCGCCGCCGCGGACCGCGGGCCTGAGGACGCTCGGCGGAGTCGTCGAGGAACTCATCGGGGACGGCGGAGTCGGTAGGGCTCATGCCGTCAGCCTACGCGAGCAAGCCCGGCATCGTAACGACAAGCCCCAATACGACACTGCATCACTTCCATCGACAACCGTGACGGCTACACTGCCTCCAAAGCAACTGCTTCCTTCCGAGACCACGCACAGCATGAAATCAAGCACACTTGAACTGCCACCACCGTTCGTGTCCGCACCTCCCACTCTCGACATCTTCGTCGTCTGGCACCCCAAAGATGAAGAAGGGGCCCTTATATGCGACACACTATTTAACCACTATCACTCCACGCCATTTTCTGGCCTACCAGAAAATGCAATCGAAGTATATGGGAGATCATGCGCACGTGACACAAACAACGACTTCGCCGACACAATACCCCCAATCTTCACAAGCGACGGCACGATCGGCAACATCAGCCAAAGATGCACCGATAATGCTGCAGAATATTCGGTGATACTCTTTTTCATTGGCGAGCATCTAGTACGGTCTTCTTTGCAAACCGAAAGTGAATGGCATAAGTACCTGACCGACGCAGTAAAGTTACAAGACCACTCAGACAAAAACAACTCCCATACACTCGTACTACCCATTCTTCCCACCAATTTGCCCGACTACTCAAACTCCCCCGTGATCACCAAGTTACTTAATCGACAGGGAGTATCACAAGGGTGCGTCGGAACAAATAGTTACGCCCACGAAAATCGGCCTGCCGCCTGCGAGGGTGCTCTTATGAGAGATATAGGTCAAGCGGTTATACAAAACCTCTTATCAGATGATGGCGAGCAAGAAAAGCTGCGGATATTTGTTAGTCATTCGCGAGCCGACATCCCCGACAGTGATCTGAATGACATTTATCCGCATGGCGTCGTAGCGAAGGTGAAGGCATGGGCCGATAAGACCAAACTCGGACACTTTATCCATGACCTACAATCAGGCGACCCTTGGGATCAAAAGATTCGAGAACAAGTTCAAAGCGGGGCGGTACTCATGATTCGCACCGAGAACTATAGCAACCGAGAATGGACACAATGGGAGATTCTCGAAGCAAAAAGATTCAATACTCCAGTTGTATGCCTTGATGCCTGTACTAAGACACAGTCGCAAGGGTCCATCATCTTTGACAACGTCCCGAGGGTAACATACCCATCCAACGAAGAACATTGCGACACCAGAATGGTGAATGACCTTCAGTCTCACGCAATAATAGAGGCCCTCAATCTGCTTGTGGACATTTGCTTGAAGCAGCATATTTGGAATCACCTGTTCGCTTCAGAAAAGAACTCCCCCATAGACACGATATGGCAACACATCAACCGGAACAGCGAGTTACACGGAGAAAAAGTACACTATTTTACTCACGTACCTCAGTCTCCGGAACCGGCATTAATTCCAACGATAATAGGTTCGTTGCCGTTTTCCCACTCAACCGATAAACACATTTGGGTTTTTCATCCGGATCCACCACTATTGCCCGCCGAGCAAGACATGATGACCGAGTTATGCTCACTTGCAGGTTTGGATCGAAGTAGAATCCACTTCACTACGCCCCACAGCCTATTCCTTGATGCAACCTCTATCACAGGCAAAGGTGCGAGATCAGACTCTATCTCTGAAGTGGGCGTAGGCGGAGTAACTCTCAGCATTTCGGCTAGTTATGCCGAAGACTTGCATTCATTTGGCTTGAGGCCCTTGCACATAGGGTCAGCTATCGACAAAATCACAAAGTCGCTACTACTAGTTGGCGGTAGAATCACTTATGCTAGCCAGCCAGGAGTATGTTCACCAGATATCGCTCTCAGTTTACTTAACGCTGCGGAACGAACGCTCACGCTAACTAGACTAAAACGACAGACGCCAAGGCTACCGAACTCCGCCGCCCCTTATTCACCTACTGTAGTCGTCAATTTGACTCCACCGAATCTCGCAACTCCGGCTCGCGAACCACTTAATCGAGATGCACCATATTCTGGGAGCATTGCCTCATATGGAGAAGTGATTGCATTTAACATGCTTGCATGCGGTCACGACGCACATTCAACAGATATACCGAACGCCAAGCCCAATGAGAACGACACCCACCACCTAACCGAACTACGTAGCTCTCTTCCGAAGTTATGTGATGCACGCCTTGCCATATCGGGTAAGATGCTGCCTATTTCGGAGACCAATCCTGACGGATATCGGGGCGCAATGCCAGGAATTATAGAAGAGTCCCTCTACACTCTTAGAGCCGGAAAACCGCTGTACGTCGCCGGCGGCTTCGGAGGAGCGGGCGCCTTACTTTCCGACATCATTAACGGAACCTCAACATATGCCAACAACTCTCTTTTCGCTCGACACATCTACAACAACTTCAAGAACGTTCTCGACGAAATTCGAGATCTATACAACCCCAAGTTAACAGGACTATCAGAACATGATATTCGTCGGCTAGCCATAACTCAACGACCTTATGAGGTTGCAGAGCTTTTACTAAAGGGGCTATCATCTTTACGTAAGGAATTCTGATAGCATCTTGATCCGCTTTGAGGGTTTGAAGGGACCGATGGGTCGCCCCAAGCTTTGTCTGAGGCGTTTAGGCACGTTGCGTTGGTCGGAGCGGCGCCAGGTCGTTATCAGTATAGTGCACCCGAGCACCGACTTGAAGCACGCTGGATATTTCTCAGATCCTATACCTTCAAAGAGCATCAGATCATACTTAAGAGTTGCAGGCGTAATTTTGAAGTGCGCCCCCCCGCTGTTCATCAAGGAGCAATATTTTACCTCACTGGGTTCCAACCAGGATGCCTGGATCCCCATTCATGGTCACCCTTACCTGCATGTCGGATTTTCGCGTTTGGGGAGTAACATGTAAGGAATATCATCTGGTTTAGGTGGTATTTTCCGGGTGATCTTTGAGACGTCCGGCATGGACGAGGATGCGGATCGTGTAGTTCATGAGGTTGCGGATTCCCAGGACGATGCTGCGTAGGTGCTCCAGACGCCGGTTGATGGCCTGGCGCGGGCGCGTTGGAGGTACAAGGGGCAGTCGATATAGGCCGGCACGTCGTGGCTGTGGCAGATCAGAGCCTTGGATAGTGTCTGGATCTCTTCCAGTCTGTCTAGGATGGTCTGTTTCAGGGAGTCGATATGGCGTTGCATCAGAGGCACCTTTCAAGCCTGAATCCTGGGTACGGTAGGCCTGGATGGGGCGCTGGTCGACGCCCCATGTGGCCGTAATTCTGGCGCGGCAGTCGTCGGTAAACAGGGCCTCAAAACGCATGGCCTGAGTGGCGGTGAGCAGGTTGGGCCCGGTGCGTAGGGTGATTCTGGCTTGGTTGAGCACGTCATCCGCTCAGGCACGCTAGCCCATGACTACTCGTTGGATACGGCCGCGGCATTGGTCAAGCTTGCTGGCAGCAAAGCAGATTTGTCGGGCACCGACGATGAACCGCAGCCTCGCCCCATCCGACACGCTCAGGTTCGATGCTGATGGCATCCCGCGTCAGCGACCACCACGAGTTCCTCAATACCGTGAGTGGCCTGGAAGGCCTCCACCACGGGAGCGATTGTGAGAATCTCGGCCCGGTTGCCCTCCCAGCAGCCGACTTGCAAGGGGAGCTCATGACGGTCGACCAGAAGCTCAACGATGATCTGAGGCTCGTCCCTCCTCTCTTTGGCGTAACGAACCCACCTCAGATCATCCTCACGCTCGGCCTCGAATTACAATCTGGCAACGTCATACAGGCACAGGGCTAAGTGTATTAGTTGTATGAGGTCATGACGTTGGTGACGTGTGCTGGGACGCGGGTGGCAGGAGGCTGGTTGCCGCAGGTGGTGTGGGGTCGATGGTAGTTGTAGTGGTGGTTCCACACCGCAACGGCGTCACGGCGCTGCTGCTCTGAGGAGTAGGGGTGCGCGTAGAGGCACTCCTCGGCCAGGATGCGGTTGTAGCGCTCGACCTTGCCGTTGTGACGTGGGGTATAGGGGCGGATCCTCTGGTGGCGTGAGGCCAGGGAGGTGATGGTCGCGGTGAAGGTCCGGGCGCGGTAGTTCGCCCCGTTGTCGGTAACGACCCGCACGAGCCTGGTGATGCCGTGGGCGGCGAAGAAGTCGATCGTGGTGGAGGCCTTCTCAACCGTCCAGGGCCTCGGTGTAGGCCAGACGTGAGAAGCCGTCGATGGCGGTGTGCAGGTAGGTGTAGCCAACCCTGGTGCCCTTGCCCCGCTTGGATGCCTTCACCTCGGGGGCAGACGCGCCCATGAGCCCGCCAGCCTCCCCCGGGTGGGATGCGTCCGACCTTCTTGACGTCCAGGTGGATCATATGGCCCGGGAAACGAGCCCGGATCGGTTTGCTGACCCGTTTGGTCTGTCCGGTGGGGCCTGGTGTCGCGCCGTCGGTTCAGACCGGCTCTGTCCAGCCATCGGGTCACGGTACGCACCGACACCACTGTCCCGCGCACAGCCAGCTCGTGGCTGATACGACGGGCGGACCACTTGTGAGTACAGCGCCAGTGCTCGATGAGATCCACCGTCTCGGCACTGGTGCGGGCGGGGCAGTGGAACGGGACGCTGGAACGGTCCTCAAGCTCTGAGATTCCTCCTTGGCGGTAACGAGCAACCCACTTCGACACCCGTGGCACGGGCAAGGCCGGCCTCGGCGGCTACGTGGGCGATGGGGCGACCGGCCTGGACACGCATCACGAGCCGGTAGCAGCCCTGAGGCGTCAAAGGAGCGTTACGGTGGGTCATGGCAGCGAGGCTTTCTCCTGTCGGAAGGATGATTCAGCACCACCCATCCTGACAGCCCAGGCCCCGCTGCCCCCAACACCCCATGACTACAACCTCATGACCCACAACAACTAGTACCCCACCGACGGTAACGTGATCGAACAGGGCCTGAGAGATCGCCTCCCGATAGCCCCGCTCCTGTGCCCATCAGGCAGGCTCGCAGGGCGTTTCGGTGGGCCAGGGCTGGCTGGCCGATTCCAGACAGGACTCTGGAGACGTCGGCCTGGGAGGTCGGCTCGATCAAGCGCGCAAGAACCCCTGCTCAAAGGCTCCCTCACCACCGACTTCCTCACCCTGCCCAAGAAGGACGTAGACCGTCTTGATGGCCTCGATCATCAGGCCCAACCTGCGCGAGATGATCGCCGGCCTTCGCACTACACGCCACCAGCACCCGGCTCATGACTGAGCGCATGGCCGCCACCTTCGAGTTCCGACCCCAGGTCCAGGAGTTGCTGGCCCGCCAGAAACTTCAGGTGCCCAGGTGCATCAGCGCAGCCAATGCAGCCTCGTCATGAACTGACCCCAGGTGCTCAACGATCCGGCGCACACCGTTCGCCTTGGCCACGGCCTGCGCGGCCGTGGCCCCCGAGGCGTACTTGATCTTACGCAGGTACGGGCTCACCCACTAGCTCCAACCAACCCAAAACTGTGCAACTCCAGTCACGCTGCGAACAGGTTCATTCTTTACTGCGACAAATAGCCGTAATTCCAGTTAGCATCAGTGATACCATCTCGGAAGGCCTATGAGTTAACGCCATGCGTCGGCGCGCGTATTTAGATAGGCCATCCAACGTTGGCCGCCAAGCACGTTTTATACGACCGATTATATCCCGATCTTGCTTGGACAGCTTGTCTAACCTTGGAATCGGAGGGAAGCAACTGTCGGCAACAATGCCGAGCTCTCGTGCGAGCAGAGCACCTACCCCACCATAGCCGCCCGCGATGTAGAGAGGTTTATGTGACTCTACAGTTAGGCATGCCTCTTCGAGTGTTCCACTAACCTTGGGGCTATCTGGCGCAGAGATCAAGCCGCCAACCAGTATTCGCATATCGGAATCGTTGACAATATTCGTACGCAAAGAAGTTAGCATTTCGGGAGAGTTTTTGGATGGCACGTCAGTGCTCGAATGGAGCAGGTCGAACGCCTGACCAATATCTAACTTTCTCCCATCACTTGTTATCACATATACAGACCCATCAGTTCTGATGGAGTCCAACTGTTCGCGAATCGTATGCTCAGAAGTCTGAGCAAAAGAACCCCATGGCATATAGTTGACGAATACTTGCCCTTGCATAATTTCGTCAGGGTGGCCAACAATGTGATTTTCTGTCAGCATCCCCACTTCATTCATTCTTTGCTGATGTTCAATTTCCGCTTTATAGCGATCAGCTTCCTTTACCATGTGAGAAATTAGGTCCCCAGGATTATCCTTATCTGGAAAAATGCGCCCGCCGTAGATAATGGAACCACCATGTATGAAGATAAGTTGAAACAGTTCCGTTAGTGCATACACAACGTGCTGACTATTCAGTCCGAAACGAGTAAGCGCCCCAACATTGTCGTCTTCCACGATGGACGATGAGACACCCATTTGAATACCAGCAAGTACGTTACTGTCAACAGAAAATTTTGGATTATGCCCAAATCTAAGCACCCCTCCATAAGAACTAAATTCTCTGGGGGTTAGAATCTTGAGCGTAGAGTTATTGTATCCCGCCAGGTTGCAGATGTCTCTAATTGTTGACCACTCAATATCCGTGATGGGAGGATCTGGGTGAACTATCCAAAGTTTTCGGTCGTTGGGATCAGCCTGCCTGTGTTTAATGAGCCAGGCAGACACGGTAGCAGGTTCTGGCGACCTAACAGGAGCCCAGTCGAAGCCACATTTTAAGTATAGTTCCTTTGCTTTGGACCATACTGCCGATTTTAGTACTTCATCAACTAATCGGACTAAGGCATTAAAAATGGATTGATTCGAGTGCTTTTCATGGAAAGCTACGGTGGGAACGTTGTCAAGAAGGTAGCAGCCAGATTCCTCACCATACGTAAGTGCAGAAAGGCAAACGATCGGACTGCCTGCTTTCTTGGCTAGTAACACTTCTCGTTGAGTCCATCTTCGATTAGCATATTCATCTGTCCGGATCATCAAAACGGCGCAACTTGACGCCTCTTCCTTGAGCACGCTCTTCCATTCTTGTCTGGTTTGTATTGCATGAGAATCGAAAAACTGAAATATCCTCGTGTTATCAACTAGGTACTCCTGAACTCGTCGCGCTATCGATGCCGAAGAGTTCTTCTCTTCCTCAATGGACTTTTGTCTTGTATGACTAATGAATATCTTTAAAGGGTTATCTATATTCCATCGTTCGTCAATGCACTGCGTGATTGCTTGACTCACTTCTAGTTCAAATGTGAAATTATCGGTGTCTGCGTTTGTATTTGACGAGGTTGAGGCGGCGCTCATTGTTGAACCGCCATAGGAGTAGTGATACGGAATAAACTGCTGACGCCTTAACTCGTTTAGTAACCCAGCGCGCGGATGAAAATCGTTTAGTACTACTGGGCAAACGTAGAACCTAGGGCCGTGATCCTCCGTATGTTTATTCGCTGAACAGTTTGACACCTCAATTATCTTGGAGATGTACTTTTGCCAAGATTTGTCATTTCTGACAGCCTCATTAAGCCCCGAACCAATTACTGGTACAATTACATTGAACATGGCTGGAGAGGGCGCTCCGGGGTCGTTCGAAGATAGCGGCCTGGGAGACTTTTCGATATCGTTCCATTGGTCACATCGAGAATATACTTCTACACTGCCGCCTGAAAGTCCAGAAAACGCACTTGAGTGATAGTGCCTTAATAAACGTTCAAATACCTCTTTTCCCCCTTTGTCGTCGGGATGCCAAACCACAAAAACGTCTAGAATTGCCGGAGAATGTGTCATGATTGTATTTTAGCACAAGATCAATTGAGGTGAGATAGTGTTGTGTTTGTAGGAACGCACAAAGTTCTGCTCACTTACTATGATCGTTTGAACACATATCGGGCGAAACGCGTTGGTCGGGAGACTTTAGTTTTGACGAATCGCGCGTGTTCTGCATGTCGTTTTCAGAGCAAGCGTGCCGTCGGAGCCCATATATGGTGGCCAAGCAGCCGCGGGCATCTGCCATCAAACCGTGGAGTTTTGCAGTCGATGGTCTATCCGGTGCCAGCGATTGCCGGTTATGATTGTTCCTGGCTGTTCTGGCTGACGTCGGAGACCCAGGCAGCTTCGTGCTCGACAGGGCTACACATGCCGATAGCTGAGTGTGGCCTGATTGTGCCCGTCCGGTGGACCCACTCGGCGGTGGCGAGCTCGACAGCAGCGATGTCCCGCCGGGGGCCCCTGGTTACGGATTAACTCGGCCTTGTACAGCGAGTTGAGCGCCTCGACCAGAGCAAACCCGAAAGGAGTTTCCCCTTCGACCCCACCGAGGCGACCGCCTCGCAGTCGGAGAGCACGGCCCCGTAGCGGATTGACCTGTACTGCACGCCGCGGTTGCAAGTGATGCGCTAGGACCTCCAGGTCGGCCGAGCACCGGTTCTCACATGCCGAGCAGGTCGTTCTAGGTAACTTGGCGCCTCTGACGCCGCGCAAACCCAGATCTCCCATGAGTCGCACGGGCAGTGCACCGGGCCACATGACCGGCACCCTGACGCTCGCGGTCTCAGGTCGGCCCCACATCACGTGCATCTTGCAGCCCCCAGAACCGAGTAACTGGTGTTCATGGACTCATCGGATCTCTTTCTTGAGGACCTTATCGCGCAGGCTCGTGACATTGGAGAGCCGGCTACGTCGGGCGTAACTCAGGAACTCGGGGGGGGCGATCTGTACACCAGCTTCATTGAGCGTTGCGCAGACCGGGCAGGCCCTCGAACTCCTCCTTGTTGGTCCCGATGTACTCGCAGATCAGCGGGACGGACGCTCACACTCCGGCACGATGGACAAGTCGACGCAATCTTCAGGATCGCATTGGCGCTTCGCAGCTCTCGAACCTCCGTATCCCACTCCCTAATCCGAACCGCCTCATCGGTAGTGATTCCGGACCTAAGAACACCATCGACTTGGGCTTTCTCCGGTTGGAAGGATGATTCAGCGCCACCCATCCTGACAGCCCAGGCTCCATTGCCCCAGCACCTCGTGACACACAACAGTTAAAAAATATCAATGGTGGTGCCGTCACCCTGATCAGGGTGACGGCACCACCATCGTTAGATTCTGTTCAGCAGGCCATCAGCCCACTGACGTATGTCAGGCCTTGGGGGCGTTGACATCCTCGGGGAGGGCCTTGCGGGCCACCTCGACAAGGGCTTTGAAGCCCTCGGGCTCGTTGACGGCCAGCTCGGCGAGCATGCGGCGGTCGATCTCCACGCCGGCCAGGCCAAGACCCTGGATGAAACGGTTGTAGGTCAGGCCCTCGGCGCGGGCGGCAGCGTTGATGCGCTGGATCCACAGGCGACGGAAGTCGCCCTTGCGGGCGCGACGGTCGCGGAACGCGTAGACGCCGGAGTGGGTGACCTGCTCCTTGGCCTTGCGGTAGAGGCGCGAGCGCTGGCCGCGGTAGCCCGAGGCCTTCTCGAGAACAGAACGACGCTTCTTCTGGGCGTTAACAGCCCGCTTCACACGTGCCATGGTGAGACTCCTTGGTGGGTTGGGCGGTCAGCGACCGAGCAGCTTCTTGACCTGGCGGACGTCGGCCGGGGCGACCGGCTGGTCCTGGGACAGCTTGCGCTTGCGGCGGGAGGACTTGACCTCCAGCAGGTGGCGCTTGTTGGCCTGCTCGCGCATGAGCTTGCCGCTGCCGGTGATCCGGAAGCGCTTCTTGGCACCGGAGTGCGTCTTGTTCTTCGGCATGGGTAATTTCCTCTTCTCGGTCCCTGGCAGACCAGTGGTCGCCGGGACTGCGGACCCCGCTCACGGTGGCGAGGGGGTGGGTCGGTGGTGTCAGGTGAGTGTCGAGTGCGCCCTCGGGTGCACTCAGGCGTTCTCGCCGGCAGGCTTCCCGTCCAAGGCCTTGGCGCCCTTGGGTGCTCGGCCCGCGTGCTTCTCGGCACGGCGGGCGGCGCGGGCCTCCTCGCGGCGGCGGCGCTGGTCGGACTTGACCTCGGCCTTCTTACGGACCGGGGCCAGGACCATGACCATGTTGCGGCCGTCCTGACGGGGGTGGGACTCGATGGTGCCCAGCTCGGCCATCTCCTCGGCCAGGCCCTGCAGGAGCCTGATCCCGAGCTCGGGCCGGGACTGCTCGCGGCCGCGGAAGCGGACGATGCACTTGACCTTGTCCCCGCCCTTGAGGAATCGCTCGACGTGGCCGCGCTTGGTGGCGTAGTCGTGCTCATCGATCTTGGGGCGGAACTGGATCTCCTTGAGCTGGGTGTTTGCCTGGTTGCGTCGCGCGTCGCGCGCCTTCATGGCCGACTCGTACTTGAACTTGCCGTAGTCCATGAGCTTGCACACCGGGGGGCGGGCGTCGGGTGCCACCTCGACCAGGTCGAGATCGGCCTCCTCAGCCAGACGCAGGGCGTCCTCCACGCGGACAACGCCGACCTGCTCGCCGCTGGGGCCGACGAGACGCACTTCGGGAACGCGGATCCGTTCGTTGATACGGGGCTCGCTGATGTCGGTTCCTCACTCTGAGTCACGGATGGTTGCGGAACGAGGAAAGGCCCCCGTTCCTGCCGCGCAGGTCGGAGGCCTCGTGATGAGCGCGTTCTCCGCACGGCCGTGGCCGAGCAGGGACCGCGAAGGGCTTGTCACCCTCGCATGAACCCGATTCCCGAAAGGAACCCAGGTGGGATCGCTCCGCTTGCGCACCGGGGCGAACCCCGGGTGGTCAGTGAGGAATACTACCAGGACAAGAGCTCGCTCTCCCACTGCATCCTCGCCATATTGGCGTGAGTCCTCCCACGTATGAAACGGATTCTGAGGAGAGGCAGGCCGTCAGGAGACCCAGCGGTTCGTACAGACTCCCCACACGACGGCGATAATGCCGGCGGCGGCCTGGATCCCGAGCAGCGTCGTCGTCGGCGCCGCGATACCACTGGCGACGAGCGCCGTGGTCAGTGCTCCAACGACGGCGGCGTCGGGCCCTTGAGTCAGCATCTGCACCAGTCCCGGCGGTAAGGAGCCCACGGGCGAGGTGACGAGTCCGGCGGCGAAGTCGGGCATCTCCCGATACCCGGAGCGCAGTGCCGCCCCGGCCCAGGCCCAGCCGCTCACCAGGGCCAGGGCGACCACGATGGCGAGCCCCTTCCAGGCGGCCGCAGCCCCGAGGACCGCCATGGCCGGGACCAGGCTCAGCAAGGACCACGTGCTCATGAGGACGGCCGGCACGAGCAGGTGGCCTGCACGCACCACCCGGGGCGCTACCGGCCAGGAGGCGTCAGGACCGCCGTCGGACCAGGCCTGACGTGCCGGCTCGGCAACAGCCAGCGTCGCGATCCAGCCTCCGATGAGATAGCCGACGGCGCACAGAGGGTCACCGACGGCCCCGGACAGGAGCGGCAGCACCGCAACGGCCAGCCCGACCCCCATCTGAAGCAGGCGCCGGCGCTGGCGACGCAGCAGGAGCCAGTCCACCTGAGCCACTCCTACCAGCACCCCAAGGGGGCGGGGCAGCCGGCTCCCGATCCGCGCCGCCCACAGCGGTGAAGGTTTCACGGGCCGGGCGGGTTCCGGGGAGAGCAACCGCCCCAGGGCCCTGGTATCCAGCGACAGCAGTGAGACGTGCGCGCCGAAGGACCGCGCGACGACGGCCAGGAGTGCGGCATCATGCACCTGCCCCAGGCTGCCTCTGGCCCGTCTCCATTCCATGACGGCCAGGGCGGCCAGCACCCAGGCCAGGAGGGCGACCGCCGTGTTCCCGAGCGGGGAGCGCGGGAAGGGAAGCGCCACACCGGCCAGGCATGCTGCGGCCCCCGTCAGGACGAGACGACGGCGCAGCGGCTCGACACCGCGGTTAAGGATCTGGGCCTTGATGAGCTCGGTGAGCACCAGGCAGGTCCCGGCCGACATCAGGGCCGGCCACGCCGTGGCGGCGACCCAGCCGCCTCCGGCCGCAAGCGCTGGGAGCACGCCCACCGTGGCTCCCGCGGTGGCTGCGATGAGGTACTCGACGCGGGCCACCGGCACCAGGAGACCTCCCCGCTGCCCGGGCATGGGCAGCCACCAGGCGGCCTCGTGGGGGCGCAGGAAGAGTGGGCCGAGCCGGCCGAGTGAACCGACACCGACCGCCGCCAGCAGCACGATCAGGGCCAGGAACCGCCACCCGAGATCGAGGCCCGACACCGCGAAGCCGCCGAGCACGTCGGTCCCGGCCGCCGAGGCGGGCCGATCCACGACCAGCCGACGCAGATATGGGGCCAGGATCGTCACGGCGATGATGAGCGTCAGGAGCGCGGAGTAGACGTCCCCCACGAGTGCCCAGACACCGCGGCGGTGCCGTCGGGTGCAGCGCCTCACCCAGTTGCGCAGCGCGGCCCCGTCGGGAAACGCCGTCTTGTCCGGGGCTGTGGACAGGGGCTGCTCCTCCCGTGCCCCCAGCGGCGTCACCTCAGCCCCTCCTCAATGGCGCGCACGCCGTCATCCACGCCGAGCATCCGGGTGTCGCGTCCGACGAGGAGCACGTCAGTGGCTGCTTCCTCAACGATCTCCGGGTCGTGGGAGACCATGAGCACTCCCCCACCGGCCTCACGCTCCTCGACGAGCATGTCGGCCAGGAGCAGGCGGGTCACCCGGTCCAGGCGCTGCTCGGGCTCGTCGAGGACCAGCAGCCTGCGGGGCCGGACCAGGACCGATGCCAGTGCCAGTCGGCGCCGTTGTCCCGAGGAGAGCTCCTCTGGCAGGTGCCCCGCGAGCCGTCGCAGCTCGAGGTCCTCCAGCAGGTCACTGACCCGTTCGTCGGCCTCGACGACGCCGTGCCCGAAGCAGACCATCCGCAGGTGCTCGGCGACGGTCAGGGTGGGGAAGAAAGACTCCTGCCCCAGATCCGTGGCGAGGGCGGCACGCTGGGCGCCTGAGCGGGGATCCGGGACGTGTCCGAGTACGTGAACCTGCCCCGCCAGCGGGCGCAGCAGCCCGCAGCAGGTGCGCAGGATCGTCGACTTGCCGGCCCCGTTGACCCCGACCAGCGCCAGCACCTGGCCGGGAAGCAGGTCGAAGGTCGCCGGGGCGCAGACCGGCTGGTCACCGTATCCGACACTGAGGTCGCGGGCGCTCACCAGCGGCTCACGGCTCGCGGCCGGGGGCTGGGTGCCACCGGTGAAATCATGTCCGTTTCCAGGCGGCAGACCAGGGTCCGACCCAGATGGGGCTGAGGTGGTCGACATCGCGCTCATCGGTACTATTCCAGCACACTTATTTTCGGTGGCCTGGTCGAATCGGATGCCTTACGCTCCGCAGTCATGGATTGGAACAGCGTGAGGACGCCGGACCCGAATGGCGCGTCAGACGGCGATTCCGCCGTCTCCCGTGAGGCAGGGACCGACTGGAGCACCACGAGGGACCCGGGCCCCGGCCGGGTGATGGTCTCGACCCGGGATCTCGCCCAGGTCCGTGCGATCGCTGAGGCCGGTGCCCGGATCGCCCAGAATGACGGACGATCCCAGGACGGCCAGGATCTGCGCGACGTCGTTGCCCGCTTCGACCAGGTGGCCGGGCCGTTGGAGGACCACTACGGACAGGTCAGGCAGTGGGAGGCCCTGATCCTGGGCCGCTCCTGAGATCGGCTCCCAACCGCCCCGATTAGGCGGGAAGCGGGCACAGCTCCACGGTGTCGATGAGGTCGCCCCAGGCCGGGTTGACCATGACGTGCTGGCAGCCCTCCAGGCTCCGGGCCACAGCGGCGCGACCACCTGCGGCGTCAATGCGGATGAAGACCCGCAGCTCGGCTCCCTCACCGGGTCCGAAGGCCACGCCGGTGACGCCGTCGACCTCCTGGAGCTGGGCGCGCACCTCGGCCTGAACCGGCTCGTTGCGCCATGAGGGCACCCATGCCTCTCCCCCGGCCAGGGCCACGACGGCGGGGCGTGGCAGTCGCAGGTCCCGGCTTCCGGGGTCGAGCACCCACAGCTGGTCGGTGGACAGGCAGGCGACCTGGGCGGCTCGCTGGGGCGAGACGGGCACGGGGCGCACGTCACTGCGCCACCGGTTCATGGCCTCGGCGCTGGTGAACACCGGCAGGGCGATGTGCCCGTCGGGCAGGCTCACCGCCAGGGTCGCTGCGTCCTGACAGGCGTCGGCGGTGTGCACCTCATGGGCCGGAACCTGCGGTGCACCATCGCCCGACGGGCCCTGGGGCAGGGTCACGGACTGCGCCTGGCTGCCCCCCAGGCGTCCGGGAAGGGCGTGAGCAGCCACGGGAACGATCAGCCGGCCACCGACGAGGGCCGCCCACAGCTCATCGAGGTACTGATGACGCGGCAGGTCCACGGCCTCCAGCGCCATGCGCACCTGCGGACTGATCGAGCCGTCGTCGTCGGCGAAGGGGGCCGGCGTAGCCAGAAGACGCTCCAGCTTGGCCCGCGCGGCCATGGCGGCAGCCACCTGGGAGACCTGCGGAGGCTCGGCCACCGAGTCACCGACCGGCCCGGGGACTGGTCCAGGAACTGCCTGCTGGTTCTGCGCTGACTGGCTCACGGCCCTCACGGTAGCGCCTCTGACATCCCACTGTCCCTGACGTCGGTGACCATGCCTGCGATGCGGGAAACCGGGGCGCCAAGGGCCCAGAGTAGTCAGGAACGAGCCTGCGAGGGCTCGCACCTCTCCTCGTCACCGGCCACGGCCAGGGCATCCTGAAGGGTGAAGTTGCCGTTGTAGAGCGCTTTGCCGACAATCGCGCCCTCCAGTCCCAGCGGCACTAGACGGCGCAGCGCGACCAGGTCGTCGAGATGTGCGATACCGCCGGAGGCGACCACCGGCGCCGCGGTGCGCTGGCAGACGTCGGTGAGCAGGGCGGTGTTGGGGCCGCTCAGCGTGCCGTCCCGGGTGACGTCAGTGACGACGTAGCGCGCGCATCCTGCGGCATTGAGCCGCTCGAGGGTCTCCCACAGGTCTCCGCCCTCCTTGGTCCAGCCGCGGGCCGCTAAGGTGGAGCCGCGCACGTCGAGGCCGACGGCGATCTTCTCCCCGTGCTCGGCGATGACCCGTTCGGTCCACTCGGGGTTCTCCAGAGCCGCCGTCCCCAGGTTGACCCGGGCGGCTCCGGCGGACAGGGCGCGGGCCAGTGAGGCGTCATCACGGATGCCTCCGGAGAGCTCCACCTTGATGCCGACCTCGCCGACGATGCGCGCGAGCAGCTCATGGTTGGAGCCGCGCCCGAAGGCAGCGTCGAGGTCCACCAGGTGGATCCACTCGGCCCCGGCGCGCACCCAGTCCCGGGCGGCGTCGACGGGGCTGCCGTAGTCCGTCTCTGAGCCGACCTCTCCCTGAAGGAGGCGGACGGCCTTGCCATCGGCGACGTCGACGGCGGGAAGTAGAGTGAGCATGCGTGTCTCCTGCAGAGGTCGTGGGGTGGCTCGAGTGAGGTCAGAGGGTCGTCAACCAGTTGCGCAGCAGCTGAGCCCCTGCGTCACCGGACTTCTCGGGGTGGAACTGCGTGGCGCACAGGGAGCCGTTCTCGACGGCGGCGATGAAGTCGTGGCCGTGAGTGGCCCAGGTAACCTGCGGCAGACGGGTGGGGCCGGGGCCGAGCAGCTCGGCAGGGTCCTGGGTGGCCGCATAGGAGTGGACGAAGTAGAAGCGCTCGTCGGCAACGCCGTCGAACAGGACGGAGCCCGCGGGAGGACGGACCAGGCTCCACCCCATGTGCGGAACGACGTCGGCTCTCAGGCGGGACACGGTGCCGGGCCACTGTCCCAGCCCCTCCTCAGCGGTCCCGTGCTCGTCGGAGCGCTCGAACATGACCTGCATACCCACGCAGATTCCCAGGACCGGCCGTCCCCCGGCCAGGCGCCGCTCGATGAGGCGAGGTGCGTCGACCGCCCGCAGCTGCTCCATGACCGCACCGAAGGCACCCACCCCGGGGACCACGAGCCCGTCGGCCTCGGTGACCTCGTGCGGGTCGCTGGTGAGGGTCACCTGCGCGCCGACGCGTTCCAGAGCGCGCACCGCTGAGCGGACATTGCCGGATCCGTAGGACAGGACGGTGACACGGGGCGCTCGCATGTGACACACCCTACCGTCCCTGCAGATCATTCTGAGTATCCTCCACACTCTGAAACGCCCTGTGACGTGCGCAGAACCGGAACCGGCAGCGTTGGCTCAACAGCGTCGGCGCAGCGGTCCGGATGGCGCGTCGAGCTGGTCGCGGCCTCGCGCGGGCATGGCGCGAAGGCGCGGGCGCAATGCGTGATCTGAATCAGGGTCGTCGGCTTCCTTTCACGATTCCCCCCAAGATGGGCGAGTATTCGTCTGTGAGCATGCAGTTCCCCTCCGGCCAGGCCCCGCCTCCGCCTTGGCCGGCATCCCCTCCTCCACCGCTTTCGCAGGCCTCCTCGGACCACTCCCCCGCAGCGGCGGGGACAGGTTCGGTCGGTTCCAGCGGGTCGCGCAACGCTGCGCCGTTCTCCATTCCCGGAGTGAGGATCACCTCGGTGCTGGGGCGTGGCGGCTTCGCCACGGTCTATGCCGGCGTGCAGGACTCCCTGGAGCGTCCGGTCGCCGTCAAGGTGGACTCCCGCCCCTTGGATGATCCCCGCAATGAGCGGCGGTTCATGCGTGAGGTGCAGGCGGCCTCGAGGATCTCGGGGCATCCTCACGTGGTCTCCCTGGTGGACACGGGCAAGCTGCCCGATCTGCGCCCCTACCTGGTCATGGAGCTGTGTGCGGGCGGCAGCCTCTACGACCTCGTCTCGCGCGGCCCGACCCCCGCCTCTGACGCTGTGGCCCTGGTGGAGGCCGCGGCCTCGGCCCTGGGGGCCGCCCATGCGGCCGGCGTCATGCACCGGGACGTCAAGCCCGCCAACATCCTTCTGGACTCCTACGGCTCTCCCCGGCTGTCGGACTTCGGTATCGCCGCTGTCCAGCGCGAGGGTCAGGACCCCACCGTGACCCTGGAGTGTCTCACCCCCGACTTCGCCGCGCCGGAGGCCTTCATGCTGGCCAGCCCCGGCACCGAGGGGGACGTGTGGTCCATGGGTGCGGTGCTCTTCGCCCTGCTGACGGGCCGGGGTCCCCGACGTGGCCCCGACGGTGTGCAGCGCAGCCTGCCGGAGATCGTCCGGTCCCTCGACGACCCCCTGGACCTCACTGACCCGAACGTTCCTGAGGTCCTGCTGCCGCTCCTGGGCAAGGCGATGGCTCCGGATCCCAAGCACCGCTACCGCAACGGCACGGAGCTCACGGGGGCCCTGGGGCAGATCCGTGAGTATCTGGGGACGGGAAACCTGGCCGTCGGCGGACCGGTGACCTCATTGCGGCTGGTTGAGGCCGGACTGGCGCCGCCTCAGCGCAGTGAAGAGGCGGGCTCACCCGACTCCTACGCTCCCAGCGGTGCATCGCAGCGGGCGGCATCGGACTCCGTCTTCCCGGTCCGCCCCGCCAGCTCCTCGGGGGCCGCCGCCTCAGCCCCCTCGATCGTCTCAGGCGGGCCGGAGCGCTCTGAGAAGGCTCTGCTGAACGCCCCGGTGTCAGCTCAGCGGAGTCAGTCTCTGAGACTCTCCGGCCGAGAACGTCGGCGGATCACTGTGCGCTCCGCGGCGATCGGCGCGGTTGTCGGCCTGGTCGTCGGTCTGGGCGCAGGGTGGGTGGCGGGTGCCCGTCTGGCTCCCGCCGCCAGTGCCACCAGAGCATCAGGAGCCGCGTCCCAGCCCGCGTCCCAGCCCGCGTCGTCGGGTCAGGACAACGCCTCGACCCCACCGCACCTGGTGGGTACCTGCCTGGCGGGCACCACCTCGATCTCGGGCCAGACCACGGCCAGGAAGGTCAGCTGCAACGAGCCCCACTCCTGGGAGGTCTACCGGGTGGGGACCCTGGCGGAGAGCACCTCGGGCTCCAGTGATGACGACCTGGCGGCCGATCCCAACGTGCAGGCCACCTGTACCGCGCAGGCCGCCCAGCAGTACGGGGCCGCCGATCCGAGCACGTCGGTGCTGGGACCGGGGGAGGCCGGTTGGAACGCCGGGAAGCGGGGTTTCTCCTGCATCGCCTCCGACAAGGGCGGGCAGCGGACGAGCTCCTACGCCGGCTAGGAGTCGCTGCCCGCCGGCCAGCAGCGGGCGGCGCGCGCCGGTGACGTCACTGCGGGGGACGGCGCAGGCCGCGTCCGAACCAGCGCATTGCCCGGGGCGCCTGGATCTCGGAGGACTTCACCGCTCCGGGGACGTCGTCGGCGTTGATGACTCCCAGGAGGATGTCCTCGACGACCTGGTCCATGGAGGACAGCAGGAGCCCCGCCGACGCCTCCTCGCCGGGCTGACCGTTGGTGAAGTGGCGGGCGGTGATCGTCCCGGACAGGCCGGACTCGATACCGACGTCGGTGGCCAGGTCGGCGGTCATGAGGACCGCCCCGGCCCGTGACAGGCGGGAGAGCTGGGCGGCCAGCTCCGCGGCCTCTGCGGGCTCGGAGTCGGAGCCGCCGAGCAGCTCAGCCACGTCCCAGTCCGAGTGGGCGGAGACGAACTGCTTGACCGCGAAGGCCCCGCTGGAGGAGGGCACCACGGTGCAGTCGAGGTCCAGCAGGGAGCACATTCCGGCCAAGCCGTCGGCCCGGTTCAGCGGCGTCATGACGACGGCGACCTTGACCGCCCGGGGAGCCTGGTCCTCGGACTGACCGGGCACGTAGGAGCTCAGGGAGTCGGCCGCGGCGGCGATCTGCGCCTCCTGGGCATCGGTGAGCCGGGACGGGCCCTCGGTGTCCTCCGCTCCGCCCTGTCTCCCGTTCAGGGGATGGTAGGTGTTGTGGGGGACGTCGCCGGGCCTGACGTCTGCTGGTCCGCTCTGCCCCGCGGAGCCGGCCGATACGGAGTCATCCCCCGCCAGGGTCCGCCGGCCCGGTTCGCTGTCGGCCTCCTGCACAGCCCCCAGGTCTTCGGCCGAGAGGTCGTCGGGGATCTCCACGTCGCCCATGAGGGCGGCGAACTCGGCATCCAGGTCGCGCTGGTGGTCCTGGTGGTCGTCATGGCTCTCGTCGGGCCGGGGGGTCTGGTCCATCACAGGCTTCCCTTCGTGGATGGGATGGTCTCGACGCGGGGGTCGTCCTCCACGGCGGCGCGCAGGGCGCGCGCCAGCGCCTTGAACTCGGCCTCGGCGATGTGGTGGGGATCGCGCCCGGACAGGACCCGCACGTGCAGGCAGATGCCGGCGTGGTAGGCGATGGCCTCCAGCACGTGACGCACCATGGAACCGGTGAAGTGGCCGCCGATGAGGTGGTGGACGAAGGCCTCGGTCTCCCCCTCGTGCACCAGGTAGGGGCGCCCGGAGATATCGACGACGGCATGGGCCAGGGCCTCGTCCAGGGGGACGCTGGCCTCACCGAAGCGGCGGATACCGCGCTTGTCCCCCAGCGCCACGCGCAGGGCCTCACCGATGCAGATGGCGGTGTCCTCCACGGTGTGGTGCACGTCGATCTCGGTGTCACCGGTGGCGCGCACTGTCAGATCGATGAGCGAGTGGCGCCCCAGAGCGGTGAGCATGTGGTCGTAGAAGGGGACGGTGGTGGAGATGTCGGTCTGGCCCGTGCCATCGAGGTTGATCTCGACGACGACGCTTGACTCACTCGTGGCTCGCTCAATGCGCGCGGTACGGCTCATAGGTGCTTCCTCAGCATCGGGTGTCGTGCTTTTTCAGCACAGTGGTTCATAGGTGACTTAATCGATAGCAACCCTACCGGTCCTAGGCGCTGATCGCTGCCGGCATCCTTGTCATCCGCCGACGGCTGCGGTCAGGGCGGTGCGCAGGCGTGCCATCTCGTCGGGCGTGCCGATACTGGCCCGCAGGAAGCCCTCGGGGCCGACGACGCGGATGAGGACCCCGGCGTCGAGCAGGGCCTGCCAGACGGCCTCGCGGTCGGGGAACGGGCCGAACAGGACGAAGTTGGCGTCTGATTCGTGCGCGACCAGTCCCTGGGCTCGCAGCCACTCGACGAAGGCATCGCGCTCATCGCGCAGGGAGGCCACCTGAGCCATGAGCTCGTCGCGGTGGGACAGGGCGGCCAGGGCCGCGGCCTGGGTGACGGCGGAGAGGTGATACGGCAGGCGCACGACGCGCAGGGCGTCTACCAGGGCGCGGTCGGCGGCCAGGTAGCCCAGGCGCAGGCCGGCGGCACCGAAGGCTTTGGACATGGTGCGGGTGACGGCCAGGTGCGGGTGGGCCGGCCCCACCAGCTCCAGGGCGCTGGGCACGCCTGGACGGCGGAACTCGGCGTAGGCCTCGTCGATGATGACGACGCAGTCGCTGGCCCGGGCGGGCGAGCCGATCTCGGCTCCGAGTATGGGACCGTGGCCGCGGGCCGCCTCCAGGATCCGCTTGATGTCCTCCAGCGGCAGGGCGGTTCCGGTCGGGTTGTTGGGGCTGGCCAGGACGACGACGGCCGGCCGAAGCTCGTTGATCGCGCTCACCGCGGCGTCGACGTCGAGGGTGAAGTCCTTGCGGCGCGGTCGCGTCGCGTAGTCGGTCAGGGTGTCGCGGGCGTACTCGGGGTACATCGAGTAGGTGGGGGTGAAGGTCAGGCAGGTGCGCCCGGGGCCTCCGAAGGCCTGGAGCACATGGAGCATGACCTCGTTGGAGCCGTTGGCCGCCCAGATCTGTTCAGGGGTCAGATGCGCACCGGACTCGGCCTCGAGATAGTCCGCGAGCGCGGCCCGCAGCCGGGGGAAGTCCCGCTCCGGGTAGCGGTTGAGCCCCTGGGCGGCCTGAGCCACGGCGGTGGCGATCGACTCGATGACCGTGGCCGAGGGCGGGTAGGGGTTCTCGTTGACGTTCAGCCGCACGGGGACGTCGATCTCGGGGGCCCCGTAGGGGGTCTCGCCCTCCAGGTCCGGTCTCAGGGGCAGGTTCGCGTTCACGCCTGGAGTCTACGGCTCAGTCCGCTCCAGCGGTTGGGCCGCCCGTCCGGCGGTGCGCGCGGCACCGATGTGCTGTCTCATGACTTCTGAGACACCGGTTGGGCGGCTTGCCGGAGGACCGTGCTACGCACCACGCCTGACCAGCTCAGCCCCGGCCTCCGGGCTCACCCTTGGGTGAGCGCCTCGCGTTCGTAGGGTAGGTCGCGAGTTCGTACCCTGAACCCCCGAACGCGAGGCATAAGGTACGAACACGACGCCGGCCTACGCGGCCACCCTCGTCTCCAGGACCACTGCCTGCCCCGGGTTCCCGCCCGAGCGAGTGCCTCAGAAGCCACGACACTCACATGTCTCAGAAATGAGGGGACAGCACAGTGCTCTCGGCACTGAGGGCGGCGGTCGCAGCGTCCTGCTTGAGGGCGTTGTCAGTGCGGCTCGCTGGTGAGCATGATCTCCTGAAAGTCGAGGCGGTTCAGGGCGTGCTCCAGGGAGTCGGCCGAGTAGAGGCCCTCGTCGCCGGCGTCGAGAAGGGCTTCGCGCTGGGCTCGGATTATGTCCAGGGCTCGTTCTCGCATGGGGGCGAGGTCGTCGTGGCGCCAGGTGGGGTCGGCCCAGGCCTTGGCGACGGCTGCTGGCGAGACGACGACGTCGTTGCCCTGCCTGCGTACGAGGCCGTGCTGCTCAGTGGTGGGGCTGAGGCTCTCGTTGTTCTCGGGGTCGGGGGCAGTCGGTGAGACCTTGTCCAGCCCGGGAGTGCTCGTCGTCGTTTGAGCGCCCGAGGCGTCGGGGCCTGCGGCACCGGTGGGTGCGGCGCCGTGAGTACCGACGGAGGCGACGTCGCGGGCGGCGTTGACCAGCAGCGAGATGACGGCGGCCTTCTCCTCCTCGTCGGCGGGGCCGGCCATGGCGGGTCTGACGACGCGGACCAGTGCGGGCAGCGAAAGTCCTTGGATCGTCAGTGATCCGGCGGCCACGAGCATGGCCACCAGGAGGAGGAAGGAGTAGTGAGGCGCTGTGATCGGCAGGGTCTGGGCGGCTGCCAGGGTGATGGCGCCGCGCATTCCCGCCCAGACGATGACGGCGCCCTCGCGTGTGCCCAGGGGCTCGGCTGCGAAGTAGTCCAGGTCGGCGCCTCGGCGTCTGACCCGGCTGGAGAGGCTGCGTGCGCGCCGGGCGATGCTCTCGTGGTTGGTCGCTTGGCGGAGCTTGCGCTGGACCTGCGCGAAGGGGCGCCGGTCCCAGGGAACCGGGGGCATCTCGGCCTCTCCACGCACGATGGCCGAGCATCGATTCTGGAACTGGTGGATGGCCTCCGCGTTCTCCTGCCAGTGGATCGCCCAGCGCGCGGTCCGGTGGCTGAGGAGCTTGAGCATAGGTGTCACCACGAGCGCCCGGATGACGACGGTCAGCGCCCCAGCGATGACAGCGACCGCGATGGCCCGGACAACACCGAGAGCTGAGGCGCCGACCTTCTCCACGATGCCGAAGAACTCCAGCCCCATGACCAGGAAGATGAGTCCTTCCAGGGTGAGCTCGACGGTGTGCCAGTTGGTCCGTGAGGCTACCCGGTGGGCGGGTGGCAGCATCCGGGGGCCGCGGTGGCCGGTGATAAGCCCGGCGACAACGGCTGCCACGAGGCCCGAGCCGTGCATGTGCTCGGCCGGGATCGCCGCGAGGAAGGGCACGGTGAAGGACACGACCGTGTCCACGGTGGGGTCGGTGATGTGGGAGCGCACCCGCAGACTCGCCTCGCCGACGAGCCAGCCCGCCCCCAGGGCCACGAGGACCGCCAGGGCGAAGCCGCCCAGTACGCCTCCGACACTGACGCCGCCGGATGTTGCCGCGGAGACGGCGGAGGACAGGACCACCAGTGCGGTGGCGTCGTTGAGCAGTCCTTCCCCTTCCAGGACGGTGATGATGCGTTGGGAGACTCCCAGCCGGCGGGCGATGGAGATGGCCACGGCGTCGGTGGGGCTGAGGATCGCTCCCATGGCGATGGCCCAGGCCAGAGAGAGCCCCGGGACCAGGAGGGTGAGGACCGCGCCGATCACCGCGGCGGACAGGGGCACCAGCAGGATGGCCAGCACCGCCACCGGGACGAGCTCGCGGCGGAAGTTGATGGTGGAGATGCTCACCGCCGTGGAGAACAGCAGCGGGGGAAGGACTCCTTCCAGGACCACCTGGGGGTCCAGCTCGATCGCCGGGATGAAGGGCAGGAAGCCCACCGCTGTCCCACCCGCCAGGAGGATCAGCGCCGGGGCGACCCCGATGCGGTCGCTGAGCTGAGAGGCCGCCGCAATGGCCAGAATGCCCAGCACGGCGATGATGAGGAGGTCCATGGGCCAAGGGTATCCAAGTGCATCGGCGATGATGCTGGGGCTTCAGCAGTCGTGGTCGGTGAAGCCGGGGAAGTCCATGCCTGCCCCAGGGGTGCGCCGTGCACGACCGGCTCTGAACCTACGGTCCCCACGCTCGGGATAATCCTCTCCAAGAAGAGCGTCGCCGCCTTGACGGGGACGTCCCCCGCGGCGCGGCCCACCGTGGCCCGCCCGCCTACGTCGCCTGCCACAGTCCGCTGATGGGTCGACGTCGTCGACCTCCGGGCCGAAGGCGGGGCCGTAACCCGGAGCGAATGCGGGACCGGGGCCGAAGGGGCCGAAACCGTGCTCGCGCATGCGCATCATGGCCTCGAAGCGCTCCTCGCCCATGCGACGACGGGCGCCGGCGAAGCGCGGCCCGCACTCACCGTCCTCATCCGGCCCGAGCTGAGTCTCCAGGGAGTCGATGATCTTGTCGAGAAGCCGAGCCAAGGTGGAGACCTCCTCATCGGTCAGAGACTCGAGGTAGTCGGCTCTGGGCCCGCTCAGTGGCGTACTGCGACCGGCCTCGGTGAGGTGGACGACCATGACCCGACGATCCTCCTGACTGGGCCTGCGCTCGATGAGGCCATCGGTCTGGAGCTTCTTGAGAAGCTCGTTGAGGGACTGCTGGCGGATATCGAGGAGGAAGGCCAGGTCTCGGGTGGGGATCGGGCTCTGCATGCGCAGGGCGGCCAGAACCCGGCCGCGGCCGCGCGTGATGTCGGCGAAGGGGCCGTCGCGATGCGCCGTCATGCGGTTGCGGCGCATGAGGTGCTGCAAGCGCCGGAATCGTTCGTGAAGGGAGGCCCGCTGCGGGTGCTGCGACAAGGCTGCACCGTCAGCGGCCTTGGAAACATGGGGGTGGGAGCTGTTCGTCATATCGGTCTCCGTCTCAGCGCCTTGATAGGCGCCGTGTTGAGTGTCGTGTGAGGTGGTGCTCGGCTCGGTGTTCCTGATGCTCTTGGGATTCATGAGCTTCTCCTGACTCGTGAAGGCACCCGTGCGGATCTGCTGGCGTTCCCGTCGACACCGGTTCGCGCGGCCGTCGCGGACAGTGCGGCACCGCACTTCAGAAGGTGCCTGTTGTATCTTGACGACATCAAAACTACAGGCACCTTCCGATTTTGGTCAAGGAGTTGTGGCAGGTACCTGTATGTTGTGAGTCACTCTTCAAACGGTGTCTGGCCGCACCGGTCCCGGAACCTGTGTCGACAGCCGCAGCCGCGCAGACACGTCGATGGACGTCAGTGGAACCCGGTAGTCGGCAGTGGAAGTCAGCGGCCGGCGTTAGCGTTGCAGCATGTCTCAGACGACCATGACATCGGGATCCCCAGGGATGGGCGGCCCTGTTCGCGAGCGCGCCGAGGCCGTCCTGCGCGAGCTCGTTGGTCGCAGCGACGCGCACCTGCGTGAGGACCAGTGGCGGGCGATCGAGGCGCTTGTCATCGCACGCCGCCGCGCGCTGGTGGTCCAGCGCACCGGGTGGGGCAAGTCGGCGGTGTACTTCGTGGCGACGGTCCTGCTGCGAGAGGGCTGGGGAGCCTGGCGTCCGGGCGTCCCGCCGCCCTCCCCCGGTGCGCGCTCCGGCACCGGGGCCAGCGTCATCATCTCTCCGCTGCTGGCCCTCATGCGCGACCAGGTCGCCGCCGCAGGCCGCGCCGGGATCCGGGCCGTGACCATGAACTCGGCCAACGTCACCCAGTGGGATGAGATTCAGGCCCAGGTGGCCGCCGGTGAGGTCGATGTCCTGCTGGTCTCCCCGGAGCGTCTCAACAACCCGGTCTTCCGCGATGAGGTGCTCCCCCATCTGGCTGCCAGCGCCGCACTGGTGGTCATTGACGAGGCCCACTGCATCTCGGACTGGGGCCATGACTTTCGCCCCGACTACCGGCGCATCGGCACCCTGCTGGCCGGCCTGCCGCCGCGCACCCCGGTTCTGGCGACGACGGCGACCGCGAATCACCGGGTCAGCGCCGACGTCGCTGAACAGCTGGGGGCGTCCCTGGAGGAAGGCGGGGCAGGCGGCGAGCAGGTCCTGGTGCTGCGGGGGTCCCTGGAGCGCGACTCTCTCCACCTGGGGGTCAGGATGCTGCCGGATGCCGCCTCCCGCCTGGCCTGGCTGGCTGCCTACATCCGCCGTGCTCACGGCAGCGGCATCGTCTACTGCCTGACGGTCTCGGCGGCGCAGGAGGTCGCCGAGTACCTGCGTGTGGCAGGTGCGGAGGTGGCCGCCTACACGGGGCAGACCGACGCCGCCGAGCGCGAGCGCCTGGAGGAGGACCTCAAGGCAAACCGGGTCAGGGCGCTGGTGGCCACCTCCGCTTTGGGGATGGGCTTCGACAAGCCGGACCTGGCCTTCGTGGTGCACGTGGGGGCTCCGTCCTCACCGGTGAGCTACTACCAGCAGGTGGGTCGCGCCGGTCGTGGTGTGCAGCGGGCTGAGGTGGTCCTGTTGCCCGGCCTGGAGGACCGGGCCATCTGGGAGTGGTTCGGCTCGCAAGGCTTCCCGCCCGAGGAGCAGGTTCGCGTGGTCCTGGACGCCCTGGAGGAGCGCAGGGCCGCGGGCGGTGGGGCGGCGTCCACAGCGGTGCTGGAGACGGTGACCTCGTTGCGACGCAGCCGGCTGGAGTCCACGCTCAAGGTCCTTGATGTTGACGGCGCCGTGCGCCGGGTTCGTGGCGGTTGGGAGTCCACTGGCCGGCCCTGGTGCTACGACGCCGAGCGTTATGCGCGAGTCGAGGCCGCGCGCCGGGCCGAGCAGGAGGCGATGCTCACCTATGAGCGTCTCGGGGCCGCTCCTGCCCCCGGGCAGGGCTCATCCCCCTGCCGGATGGCCTTCCTCAGGTCGGTGCTCGATGACCCCCAGCTTGAGCCGGGATGGCGCTGCGGAGCCTGCGACCTGTGCGGGGGCCTGGACCTGCCTGACGCCCCCGACCAGGAGCAGGTCGGTGCCGCCCGAGCGGCGCTGGGGCGCGCAGGGGTCGAGCTGCGGGCACGCCGCCAGTGGCCTACCGGGATGGATCGACTGGGCCTGGGCCACTTCAAGGGCCGCATCGGAGCCGACCGTCAGGCTGCGACCGGGCTGGCGGTGGGCAGGCTGGATGGGTTGGGGACCTCGGTGGCGCTGCGCGAGCTGGTGTCCTCCGCCGCCGACGGCGAGGTCCCGGTGGTGATCAGGCCTCAGGTGCTTGAGGCGGTGGACCGGCTCGCTGAGATCATCCGCAATGAGCAGGACGCCGCCGGGGTGAGCCGCCCGAGCCGGCCACCGGCCGTCGTCGTCGTGGACTCCCGCACCCGCCCCGGCATGGTCCGCCAGCTGGGGCACGCCGTGGCCACACGGCTGGGCGCGCAGGCCCTGGGCGTCGTGGGTCTGGCCGGTCAGGATCTGCCGCAGCACGATGTGGGCTCTGCATTTCGCCTGGCACAGGTGGCCCGAAGCCTGACGCTCCAGGAGTGGCCGACTCAGGCCCTCGAAGAGCTGCGCGAGCGCGTCGTGGTCCTCGTGGACGACTGGAGCGACTCCGGCTGGACGCTCACGCTGTCGGCCTTCCTCCTACGTGAGGCGGGGGCAGCGGCGGTCCACCCCTTCGTCCTGGCGCAGAGGTAGGGGCAGGTGGGCGCTGCCTGAACAGGCATCGCCCACCGGCCCCGGTGTCCTACAAGCCCAGTGCCCTAGAAACCAGTGGAGACGGCGGCCAGTGCCGGAGCCACCTGACCCCCAGGGGTTCCGACCTGGTCCTCGAGGTAGTACCACCAGAAGGGGGCTCCCCAGGCATCGGATCGCCCCAGTGCCGCGCCGGTGACATGCTCGGCGACGGCGGTGCGGGCCACCGCGGGGTCGGAGGCCGAGCCGAACCACCAGGGGCCGGTGTTGAGGTCCTCGCCCCCGTACCCGAGCTCGGTCACGGCAAGCCGGGAGGAAGCGAAGGCGACCTCCAAGGTGCTCAGGACCCGGTCAGCTGCTGTACCCAGCGGATGGAGCTGGGGGTAGACGGACAGTCCCACGACGTCAACCAGCTCCCTGATCGATGCGGGGATCTCCTTGGCGGCATAGCTGAACAGGGAGTACGCCGGGTCCGCCTGCCCGAGCTGGTAGTACAGGGTCAGCACCGTCGTGGCGCTGGTGCGCTCACGCACAGCCTTAGCTGCTCGCTGGGCCTTGGCCACCGGCCCGGCGCCCAACCAGTCCCCACCGATCTCGTTACCAACCTCCCAGGCGTCGACGTTGGGAAGCGCCTTGATGAGGGTGTCGACCCGCGTGTCCCAGGCGGAGTCGGTCAGGGAGACCATGTCGTGGGAGTCGCAGATCTGGGCCAGGGCCTGACCGCCCTGCGCGTGCAGGGCCTCCACCGTGCTACGCCAGCCGGCCATCTCCTCGGCGTCATTGGGGTCACCGATCACGAGACGGGCCGATACCTTCCGCTTGCCGCCTCCGGGGCCGCTGGGGGCCAGCGCGGCGGTAACCTCCGCGGACGTGGGCACCCGAGTGAAGGTCACTCCGATGACGGCGTCCTGCGGCGCCTGAGCGGCCAGCGCCCGGTCCAGGGAGAGCTGGGCCCCTGCGGCCGATTCCAGGGCGGAGTTCGCCAGGCGGCCCCGCTCCGTCCAGGACTGGGCCTTGGAGCAGGCGTCCAGGGACTGCTGGGCGGAGGCGCGCAGCTTTCCCGCCTCGTCAGCACCCTTGAAGCCCTTCGCGGTAGCCTGCTGGAGGCGCTCGGGCTGCCTCTCGTGGAGGGTTCGGGCCGCCAGCTCCAGGAGATCGTGCTCGCCGGAAGCCGGCAGATCCGCCATGAGTGCCGAGTACCCGTGGCTGGTCGGCCACGACATGGTCAGAGTGCACTCACGCCCGGTGGGCACATCGATGCCGATGACACCACCCTCGTCCTGGTAGAGCGGGCCGACGGCGATGACCTCCAGGGTCTTGGCATCCAGCAGCGCGTCGTCATAGCCGACCTCGCCCTTGCCGTTGGACTGAATGCGTCGCAGCGCCTCGAGGTTGAGGGCGTTGCCCTGAGCATCACTGATGTGAAGGCTCAGGTGGGTGGTGGCCCCGTCCCCCATGGCCGGCGGGGTCACGTTCGCGTGCCCGCAGGAGGACACTGACGCTCCCAGAATTCCAGTGCCCAGGAGCGCCAGCATCCTTCTGCGGTTGGTCTCGAATGTCATGGAAGCAGTATTCCAGTCTTGTGAGAGACATTTCGACCGAACGGTCTCATGTCCGTGATTCCGAGACCGCTGAATCTCACAGTCGGCGTCGTGGTCATCTCAGCTCCGAGGCCGGCACGAAGGTGTACCCCTCGGCCTTGATGCCGGCGACGATCTTCTTCAGCTCGGCCAGCGGGTAGTAGGGGTGGAAGAAGAAGCTGGCGGTGGCGTGAGTGTTGACCAGGTTGAGCTTGGCGGCGTCGATGATCTCCTGAGCCAAGCGCGGCGGGTGCTGGTTGATCTCGTTGGGCTCGAAGTTGCCCAGGTTCTCGGGCAGGACGTGGGCCCCGTAGGGGTCGTTGACCGCGTAGGGGAAGAACTGCCCGTAGTAGTCGAACGGACCGGCCTGGGTGTTGGTCAGGGTGCCAGCGTAGAGGAGCTCGCGCTCGTAGCGCACCGGGTAGTGCTCGCCGATTCCGTAGTAGGCCTCACGGGTGGCCGAGTAGTGCGGGGTCTCGAAGATCTCCGGAGTCGGCAGGTCGACATCCCCGAAGATCTGGCGTCCCTGATCCACGCGCTCGGAGGCCCATTCCTGGGAGGTACCGGGCAGGGCGCCCCCGATCTGGACGAAGGACTTGTCCTGGCAGTCGATGGCCGGGGCCTTGGTGTCGTTGGTGGCCGAGCACCACGAGCGGATGAACTCGAAGTCGTCGGCGGAGACGGCGTTGTAGGGGTTGTCCAGGGTCCCGAACTGGTGAGTGGTGCCGTGCTGAACGATCGTTCCGCCCTTGTTCACCGCGTCCTGGATGACGGCCACCAGCTCCGGGGCGTCCTCAAGAGTGAGCTCCTTGGGCTTCCCGTCGTTCTCAGTGCCCTTGGGGTCGATGTACTTGGGCACCACGGCCATCTGGAAGGGCACGTTCTGGCTGTAGAAGTAGTCGACGATCGCCTGCAGCTCCTCGGGGTCGCTGTCCGGGGTCACGTCCTCCAGGCGCACAGCGGCCTGACGGAACTGCTGGGCACCGGGCTGGAGGAAGTCCAGGAGGATGTCGGCGGCTGCGATGTAGCGGTCCTGCTCACCCAGGTAGGTCAGGGGGATCTCACCGATGAAGGTCATTCCCGAGGAGCTGACCGCCCAGGGGAAGGAGCTGGTGCCGGACTGGGCGATGGAGGCGCAGGCGGTGGCCGCTCCGCCGGGCTTGGAGCACTCGGCGCGCCCGAGGACCTTGACGTCCTTCTCGCGGGTGATGTGTGGGGCGATGATGCCACCGGTGTTGAGCTCGTTGCGCTTCAGGGAGGCGCCGTTGTAGCTGATCTTGGTGACCCGGTCGGTGGAGTCGATGTAGGAGGTGGCGGCGTCCCAGCCGTAGCGCTGGGTGAAGGCGGCGCGGTCGGCGTCGGTCTTGGCCAGCTGCCAGATGTTGAAGCCGGACCACATGACCGGGATGTTGCCGGTCAGGGTGTCGTCGATGAAGGCCCGCGGCAGGGGCTCGTCGTAGGTGGAGCCGATGTAGACCACGTTGGTGAAGCGACCGGCCAGGCCGGCGACGTAGTCCTTGACCGGGAGGGTCGTCACGGTCCCGGAGTGGCTGGCCAGGGTGCCCATGCTCAGGGCGTAGTACTCCCCCAGCTTGGCGTAGTCACCGGTGGTGTCGAACAGGACCAGGGTCGATGCCGGCCCCGCCTCCTGGTTGGAGAAGGTCACCGCGCCGGCAGGGACCTCGGGCGCGTTCTGCTTCAGGTCACGGATCTTGACCTGTCCCGCGGCGGGCGCGGGCTTGTTGAGGTCCACGTCTGCCTGCTTGTTGCCCTTGAGGGGGAGCTCCTTCTTGGCCGCAGCGGCCGGCTCGGGCGGAGCCGGAAGCGGTTTCTTGGCCGGGTCGGCGTCGTTGGCCTGGGCCCCGCCGGCGGGCTTTGCCGCGGCGGCCTGGACCGCCACGGGAGGCTGCGCGCCAGCGGTGGGGGCGGCCTGAGCAGGGCCCACTGCGGCGATGGAGCTGCCCAGGCACACCGCGATGGCGGCCAGTGCGCAGCGGCGTCGTCGTGCAGACACAAGGGTCGGGAGGATCATGAACGCTCCTTCGATGAGGTGGGAACAGGTTCGAACTCGGGAAGGGGGACACCGCGGCCGAACAGGGCTGCGGTGGCGGCCAGGATGCGCTTGCACGCGTGTCCGTCGCCGTAGGGGTTGGCGGCCTGGGCCATGGCTGTGTAGGCCGTCTCGTCGGTCAGCAGGGTGGAGACCCTCTCAACGATGCGCTCCTCGTCGGTTCCGACCAGCTCGGCGACCCCGAAGGCGACGGCCTCGGGACGCTCGGTGTTGTCCCGCATGACCAGGACGGGCTTGGACAGCGCGGGGGCCTCCTCCTGGACGCCGCCGGAGTCGGTGAGCACGACGTCGCAGCGGTCGATGAGTGCGCAGAAGGCGCCGTACTCCAGCGGATCGCACCAGATGACGTTGGCGTGGCCCTCGATCTGAGGCAGGAGGTCCTCGCGAACCTTGGGGTTGCGGTGGACCGGCAGCACGAAGAGCACCTCGGGATGCCTGTCGGCCAGGCGCGCGACGGCGCGGCCGATGGCCCGCATCGGCTCGCCCCAGGACTCACGGCGGTGGGCGGTGACGAGCACGACTCGCCGGGAGGCGTCCTTCAGTGCTGCGGCCAGCTCCTCATCCGGTGGCGGGATCCGGCGGTCGACGGCGACCAGGAGCGCGTCGATGACCGTGTTGCCGGTGACGCTGACGGTCTGCGGGTCGGTGTTCTCGCGCAGCAGGTTGTCCCGGCTGGTGGTGGTGGGGCACAGGTGCAGCGTGGTCACCTGGCTGATGAGCCGCCGGTTGGCCTCCTCGGGGAAGGGTGAGGAGATGTCCCCGGTGCGCAGGCCGGCCTCGACGTGGAGGACTGGCACCTCGTGGTAGAAGGCCGACAGCGCGGCGGCGAAGGCGGAGGTGGTGTCCCCCTGGACGATGACGGTGTCGGGCTGGTGGGCCTCGATCGCCCGCCCCACCCCTTGCAGACAGCGGTTGGTGATCTGGGTGAGGGTCTGTCCCGGCGAGTGGATGTCGAGGTCGTCGTCGGGCACGATTCCGAAGAACTCGTGCACCTGGTCGAGCATCTCACGGTGCTGCCCGGTGACGACGACGATCGGATTGAAACGCTCGTCGTCGCGCATGGCGGCCACCAGGGGGGCGAGCTTGATCGCCTCTGGGCGGGTGCCGTAAACGAGCATGACTCTCAGGGGGCCACCCGTTTGCGTGGAGTCGGTTGTCATGGGGTTCTCCTGGTCGTGTGTCGGGAGTGGGACGAGGTGGGCCTCAGTGGTGGTTGAGTCCGGCGCTGTCGTCAAGGGCAGGCCTTACTTGTCCTCGGTGATCGGGGTGAAGGTGACGTCGGAGTCCTCGCAGTAGGCCGCCACGGTTCCGGAGCGGTAGGGGGACTGCTTGTCGGTGACGGTTCCGAGCTCCTGCCCGTCCACGATGATGGTGAAGGTGACTTCCGACGACTTGGTCGTGTCAATGGTGACGGTGACGTCGTGGCTCTCCCCGGGTGGGTAGACGGGTGTGTTGCCCGATGACAGGAATCGCTGGTATCCCGGGTAGGCGGTGTCCTGTTTGGAGACCTCCCAGCCGTTGGGCTTGAGGGCCAGAGCGTAGAAGTGGTTGTTGTCGGTGTAGTTCCACAGGAGCCAGGCGACCTCCCAGGCATTGGGCTCGCCGTCCTCTCGCAGCTGCTTGACGGTGGTCATCGTGGTGTGGATGGTCTGGACGCCTCCCGCCTCGATCTCGACCGTGGTGGAGGTGGCCAGACCGGCGTGGGTCGTGTCATGGGAGTTGGCCGATGTCGGCTTGAGGCGCAGCAGGCCCTCGGAGCACGAGGCCTCGCCATAACCATCGAAGATGATCTCCCACTGGGAGCAGTCCGGCGTCTCAGTCCCTGTCTCTCGGGCGTGGCAGTACACGGTGACTCCTAGAACCAGTGCCAGGACGCAGACCGTCAGGAGGGCGCGACGCAGGATCCTGCCGCGACGAGAACCGTCGATGGCTCCTGCATGCTGAGGCGCGTTGGCAACTGTCATCTCATCTCCTCATTGGTCAGGCGACTGGCTGTAGGACGGGGACGCCGCACGATCACAGCAGTGGGGTTCAGCAAGGGGCGGGCAGGGACGGCCGGGACAGCCGGGACAGCACTACCCGGACCTGCGCTCTGAGGGGCCGCCAGTGGCTCCACCCTCGCCGGCTCGCTGGGCGGCCGCTGCTTGCCCGGTAGCGGTGAGCCCACGGCTGCTGATCCATGGGAGCCGGCCACCGGCCCGCTGGGCGCACCCTGCGCTCCTTGAGCCGGTTCAGCCTCCCGCGCGGTCTTGGCCCACCCGGTGCGTCCGGTCAGCTCCCGGGCGACTGCTCGCCAGCCGTAGAGGCTGGGAAGGAGACCATAGAGGACGAACAGGTGCGCGTAACCCACGGACTTGAGCAGGTTCAGACCCTCGCTGCGCTCGATGCGCCAGTAGATCCAGGCGTAGATGAGCGCCGGGCCGAAGGCGATGACATAGGCCCCCACGAGCCACGCCCATGACTGCTCCCACCTCAGGACCGCGGCCACACCGGCGGTCACCATGGTGATGAGGAAGGACAGGGTCAGCAGGGAGCCAGTCAGGAGCAGGTAGGGCGTAAGTACCTGCCAGAGCGTGTCGGCCCGCCCCAGGCCGCGCTGTTCGCGGGCCACGGAGCGCAGCAGGTGCAGTGCCTGGAGGTTTCCCTGGAACCAGCGGGTACGCTGACGCATGAGACGGCGCATGCTGGTCACGCCCTGCTGGTGAACGGAGGCCGCGGGCCAGAACTCGTTGGTCCAGCTGGTGGCGTTGAGCCGGATCCCCAGGTCGAAGTCCTCGGTCAGCGACCGGGTCCAGGGCCGGGGTCCCAGGGCGTCGAGCGCGCTGAGGCGGACGAACTGGGCGTTGCCGCCCATGCCGACACTGCGGACTCGGCGCCGACCTCGCTGGAAGACCTCGGTGAAGATCACGAACTCCATGTCCTGCATGCGGGCGAGCAGAGAGCCGAAGCGGTTGTTGATACGCACCCCCATCTGGACGGCGCCGACCTCCTGCGGGGCGAAGGCCTTGCGCACCTCCCCGATGGCGTGGGGGTCGAGCCTGCCGTCGGCGTCCATGACTCCCACGACGACCCGCGAGGAGGACACCGTGGTGCATCGGGAGCGCACGATCGATAGTGCGTCGTTAAGAGCCTCCCCCTTACCCAGGCGGGCGTGGGGAGGACGACGGCGAACCACCTCGACACGCTCGTCGCCGGCCTGGGCGGCCACCTGGGCGGTGTCGTCGTCGGAGCCGTCGTCGATGACCATGATGCGCAGACCCGGGTCCGGGATCGAGGTGAGCCGTCTGACACTGGCACCGATGACCTCCGCCTCGTTGAGGCAGGGCATGAGGATGACGATGAGCAGCGGGGCATCGGGGTGCGAGGGCCCGCCGTGCCGTGGGGCACCGCGCGAGGCGATGAGCATGAAGAAGGTGTAGGCAAGAGCGACTGCGATCATCCCCAGGGCACCCCACCAACCGATGCGGTCGAGGATTCCCAGGGGGCTTGAGGAATCGAAGCTCATAGACGGAAGCGGGGCCTGGGTCCTCATCACGCTCGCAGACTCATCAGGCCGCTGCGCTGCTGGACGTGGCGTCCGGCGGTGCGCCGGGGGCGCGGGAGCAGGGCGCGGACCGCGCCATAGAGATTGGTCAGCAGGAAGAAGGCCAGGATGGCGACGAACACCAGCCCGGCGCAGTCAATGAGGAAACGAGCGACGAGAGCGGGAGGGGAACCTGCCGGGGCGACATACCACACGACGAACAGTCCGGTTCCGGCGGCGAATGGGGAGTAGTGCATGAGGCCATCCATCTGGATCCAAGGGGTAGGGCCGATACCGACTGTCATCACCGCATTCGCGAGCAGTTCCAGCCGGTACCAACGCCTCGGTGCGACGCGCCCGGGGATGACGGGATGTGGGAACTCAGCCCGTCGGGCACGGCGCACCGTGCGTCACCACCAAATATAACAATAGAGTAACGCTTTGCAACACTGTGTCATTCGACCATGCAATAAGCGTCCTCTTGGAGATGGCTCACAAGGACTGAAAGTGGCGGGATTCCGCCACTTGAATCGTCAATGAATCCAGGCCTGCACCGTCCCCACCCGTCTGACGCATCAGGAGATGGTCACGAGTAGATCACAGTTCGTTCTCACAATGCGTGTTCAGCAGCCTTTTTCACTGTCTGGCGGGCACGGGCCGCCTCACCGTGGGCGGGCAGATCCTCACAGCTCGCCAGGACCTCCAGTGCCGGTGTCATGGCCTCCAGGGCGCTCGCACTGTACTCGATGAGCTGCACCGGTTTGAGGAAGGCCATCACGTTCAGTCCGGCAGCGAACCGGGCAGTCCCACCGGTGGGAAGGACGTGGTTGGAGCCGGCCAGGTAGTCGCCCAGGGGCACAGGGCTGTAGGGCCCGATGAAGATGGCGCCGGCGTTGCGGATCCGGCGCGCGACCTGAGGGGCATCGAAGGTGTGGATCTCCAGGTGCTCGGCTGCGTAGGCGTCGGCGACCTCGATGGCCTGCGCGAGGTCGCGCACCAGGACGGTTCCCGACTGCGGTCCGCTCAATGCGGTCGTTGCCCGCTCCCGGTGCCGGGTCTCGCTGAGTCTGCACTCGAGTGCCGCATCGACGGCGTCGGCCAGCTCCGGGGAGTCGGTGATGAGGACACTGCCGGCATTGGGATCGTGCTCCGCCTGGGAGAGCAGGTCGGCGGCCACGTACTCGGGGTCGGCCCCGGCGTCTGCCAGGACGGCGATCTCGGTAGGACCCGCCTCAGCGTCGATGCCAACCCTCCCCATGACGGCTCGCTTGGCGGCCGCCACGTAGATGTTGCCGGGACCGGTGATGACGTCCACACCCCGGCACAGGACTTCTCCCCCGGCATCCGCGCGGTCGGTGTCGTCCTGGGCGTCGGCACCGTAGGCGAGCATCGCGATGGCCTGGGCGCCGCCGACGGCGTAGACCTCGGTGATCCCCAGCAGCGCGCACGCCGCCAGGATCGTGGGGTGGGGCAGACCGGCGAACTCGGCCTGAGGCGGGCTGGCCAGGGCGATCTGCTCGACGCCGGCGACCTGGGCGGCCACCGCGTTCATCACCACGCTGGAGGGGTAGACGGCCAGCCCTCCGGGAACGTAGAGCCCGACCCTTTCAACGGGGATCCAGCGCTGGGTGACGGTGCCGCCGGGGACCACCTCCGTGGTGCGCTCGGCGGGCACCTGGGCGGTGTGCCCGGCCCGGTTGTGGGCGATGGACAGCTCGAGGGCCTCGCGCACCGCGGGGTCCAGGCCGTCGAGCGCCTGGGCGATGGCAGCAGCGGGCACACGCAGGTGAACGGGTCGCACGCCGTCGAAGCGCTCGGCGGCATCACGCAGTGCGGCCGCTCCCCGGGATCGGACGTCCTCGATGAGTGGAGCCACTGCGGCCTGGGCGGCAGTGACGTCAAGGGTGGCCCGGGGCAGGGTCTGTGCCAGCTGGCGTGCGGAGAGTCGGGTGCTGCGCAGATCGGTGCGGGTGAGCATGCCCGTAAGCCTACAGGCCATGCACAAGGCGGCCCGGGAGAGCACGTTGTCTCCCGGGCCGCCTCACACCTGCAGTCGAGTCAGAGACTCATCTCGCGCACGGCGCGGGCGGCGCCGACCATGCTGGTCAGGCTCGCCTCGGTCTCGGCGTAGGCCCGGGTCTTGAGACCGCAGTCGGGGTTGACCCAGACCTTCTCGGCGCCCAGGGCCGCGACGGCCCGCTGGAGCAGCTCGGTGCACTCGGCCTGGCTGGGCACGCGCGGGGAGTGGATGTCCCACACACCCGGGCCGAGCTGTCGCTCGAAGCCGTGCTCGGCCACCGCGGGCAGGATGTCCATGCGCGAGCGGGAGGCCTCGATGGAGGTCACGTCGGCGTCGAGGTGGTCGACCGCGTCGATGACGACGTCGAACTCCGAGTAGCACAGGTGGGTATGGATCTGGGTGGCGGGAGCCGCTCCTCCGGTGGCCAGACGGAAGGAGCCGACCGACCACTCCAGGTAGGCGGGGCGGTCGGCGCGCCGCAGCGGCAGGGTCTCGCGGATGGCGGGCTCGTCGACCTGGATGACGCCGATGCCGGCGACCTCAAGGTCCGCCACCTCCGCGCGCAGGGCCAGGCCCAGCTGGTCGGCGACCTGGGCGCGCGGGATGTCGTCGCGCACGAAGGACCAGGCCATGATGGTCACCGGGCCGGTGAGCATGCCCTTGAGGGGCTTGTCGGTCAGGGACTGGGCGTAGGCCGACCAGGCGACCGTCATGGGCTCTGGACGGGCGACATCGCCCCACAGGATGGAGGGGCGGGTGCAGCGCGAGCCGTAGGACTGGACCCAGCCGTGCTCCGTGGTCACGAAGCCGTCGAGCAGCTCGGCGAAGTACTGGACCATGTCGTTGCGCTCGGCCTCGCCGTGGACCAGGACGTCCAGACCGAGGCGTTCCTGAAGGGCGACGACGTTGGCGATCTCGGCGCGCATGGCGGCGTCGTAGGCGGCGTCGTCGATCTCCCCCTTGCGCCAGGCGGCCCGGGCCTTACGGATCTCGGCGGTCTGGGGGAAGGAGCCGATGGTGGTGGTGGGAAGCTCGGGAAGGCCGAGGCGCTCGTCCTGGGCCGCCTTGCGCTCGGCGTAGGGGGCGCGGGTGCGGTCGGCGTCCGTGACGGCCTCGACGGCGGCGCGGACCTCGTCGCGGTGCACGCCCGGGTGGGCGGCGCGCTGCTTGCGCAGGTCGGCGTCCTGGGCCAGTTCTGCGGCAATGGCGTCACGGCCCTGCTCCAGGCCCTTGGCCAAGGTGATGACCTCACCGACCTTCTGGTCGGCGAAGGCGAGCCAGGAGCGGATCTCCGCATCGATGGCGGTCTCGCGCTCGACGTCGTGCGGCACGTGCTGCAAGGAGGTGGAGGTCGCCACGGTGATGGGGGTGCCCTCGGGGAGGCGCTGGCGCAGCTGCTCGAGCACGTCCATTGCCCGGTTCAGGTCGGTGCGCCAGATGTTGCGTCCTGAGACGACACCGGCGACGACGGCCTTGCCCTCCAGGGCGGCCAGGTCGCCGGCCTCGGGCAGGGCGCCCGCCACGAGGTCGAGGCCCACGGCCTCGATCGGGGCCTGACCGAGCACGGGCAGGGCGTCGCCCAGGGAGCCGTAGGTTCCGGCCACCAGGATCTGGGGGCGCTCCACGATGGCGCCCAGCCAGGTGTAGGCGTCGCGCACGGCGTCAAGGACTCGCTGGCGCTCCACGTTCCAGGAGTCGGAGACCAGGGCGGGCTCGTCGAGCTGGACCCAGGTGGCACCGGCCTGGTGCAGGTCCATGAGGAGGTGGCCGTAGGCGTGCAGGACGTCGCTGAGACGGTCCAGGGGGTGGAAGTTCTCGGCCGCCTCGTCGGAGGGCTTGGCCATGAGCAGGTAGCTCACCGGTCCTACGACGACGGGGCGCACCTCGGTCCCAGCGGCCTTGGCCTCGCGGACCTGGTCGGCGATGGCGGTGTCGACGTAGCCGATGGGGGTGGAGGCGTCGATCTCGGGGACCAGGTAGTGGTAGTTGGAGTCCAGCCACTTGGTCATCTCCATGGCCGGGCGGGCTCCTTCACCGCGGGCCAGGGTGAAGTAGCCCTCGATGTCAAGGGCGCCGTCGGCGTCCAGCAGGTCGCGGAAGCGGGCGGGCGCGGCCCCCAGGGTGGCGGTCACCTGAAGAACCTGGTCGTAGAGGGTGAAGTCCGCCGGTACCGAGGCGGGCTGAGTCAGCCCCAGGTCCCTCAGGCGCGAGCGGGTCGCCCCGCGCAGCTCGGCGGCGGCGTGCCTGAGCTCATCGACACTCAGGTTCCCTTTCCAGAAGGACTCCACGGCGCGTTTGAGCTCACGGTCCCTTCCGATGCGGGGGTATCCCAGGATGGTGGCCCCCGGCAGGGGGGTGGAGGGGACCTGTGACTCGGTCACGGCGATCTCAGCCGGTGAGGCGGGGGCGACCGACTCAGGGGTGGCGCTCATGCATTCTCCTTGGTGATGGTGGTGTGGGGCTGGACGGGGTGGCGGGAAGACAGTGCTGCACCGGGAGAGCCGCGGCGCAGGAAGGAGGGGCCTCGGCCGGGTGTGGCCTGAAGGTATCCGCGGTCGACGGCATCGCGCACCTCCCGGTCGGGCGCGGCTCCGGCCAGGATGCCCCCCAGACGCAGGTGGCTGATGACGTCGAGGGCCGGGCGAGTGCGGTTAAAGGTGTACAGGTGCAGTCCGGGGGCCCCGGCGCGCAGCAGCGCGGTGGCCAGGTCGAGCGTCGCGCCGATGCCGCGTTCCACGAGGGTGGCGCCGCTGGCTGATCCCAGTGTGGAACGCAGGCCGGCGGGCACGCGCACCCCGGTGAGCGCCTCAAGGCGGGTGAGCCGACGCAGGTCGGTCAGCGGGATCACCCCGGGAAGGATCGGGATGCTCACTCCCGCATAGGAGGCGGCGTTGGTCAGCGCCACGTAGTCGGCCGCGTCGTAGAACACCTGGGTGATCGCCATGTCAGCCCCGGCGGCCTGCTTGGCGGCCAGGACCTCGATGGCCTCGATGTGATCGCTGGTGGCCGGGTAGGCGGCCACGGCGATCGTGACGTGGCGTCTGCCGTCACCGAAGAAGTCGGCCTCGACCTCCCGGATGACCCGGACGAGGTCGTCGGCGTGGCGCAGCTCCCCGGCGACGTCGTCGGCCCGGGTGCCGGCCGGCGGGTCACCGCGCAGAGCGAGGAAGCGCCGCACTCCCATCCGAAGGAAGCGGGTGACGATGTCGACGGCCTCCTGCTTGCGGTAGCCGATGCAGGTCAGGTGCGCCATGAGGGGGATGGTGCTGGACTCCAGCACGTGGGCGAGCACGCACTCGGAGGGGTTGGTCTGCTCCTGGACCGCGCGCACGCGGGGCGCAGCCTCGCACCGGCCCGCCTCCGACTCACGTGCGCTCCCTTCATGCCCGCCGCTGCTGATCCCGTCAGCGGGGTCTGTGACGAAGGTCGGTCGGTAGGTCACCGAGACGAAGTCGGGCCCGGTGGCCAGAAGCCTGTCAATGCGGCCCCAGGTGGCCGAGGCGGCCTTACCCGGTCGAGGGGGGAACAGCTCCAGGCTGACGGTGGGCAGTCGCCGGGCGGTTCCGGTCTCGGCGCTGCTCAGGCCCCCTGCGCGGCCACCTGCCGCGGCGGTGGGCCCGGTGGGCTCGTTATCGTGCACATCGTCTCCATCGGTCCTGGCTGAAGCACCCGCGTACCGGGTTGCTGCGGCGTCATGGAACCAGGTCTCTCGGCCGCTCTGGATGGTCGAGCGTATCAAACCACGACGGTTCTACGACCTCGCCGTCGTCCCATATAGCGAGAACTGCTCCGCTCAGCCGTTGGCCTGGTTCTCATCCCAGACCGCCCAGCAGGCAAGGCGCTGCGGCGGGGCCCAGCTCGCGTCCCTGGTGCCAACCTCTCCCGTGGCCGCTGAGACCACCAGGGAGGCCAGACTCGGTTCGCCGCGAGCAGCGCAGTCGTGACCGATCATGGAGAGCAACGGCCCCATATGACGCGGCAGCACGCCCCGTCCGATCGAGTCACTGAGCTCGCCGTAGGTGATGACCTCACGGTGCTGAGCGACCTCTATCAGAACGGAGCGTGCTGCGTTGGTGGCCTCAGCCAGCCTCGGGGTGAGTCGGCGCATCCTGTCCCCCACTGGGAAGTAGTCACCGACGGTGATGGCGAGCGACTCAGTCACGGTGTAATGATCCGGGTTGTCCGGGCTCGTCACAAGCTCGTCCTCGCTGCGCCTCCACCCCGAGGCCGGAACTGGTCAGTCGGCCATGCGACGGCGCACCAGGATGAAACCGCCGCCCAGGGCGATGGCGGCCACTGCCAGGACGATGCCGGTCATGCTGGCACCGGTGAGGGGAAGATGGCCATCGCCAGTAGCCGCAGCAGCCGCAGCGGCCTGGCCCTGACCGCCCTGAGCGTTGCTGCCGGGCTTGGCGATGCTGGAGTTCTTCTGGCCGGCCCCCGCCTTGGAGTCAGAGGGGCTGGCGCCCTGTGTGTTCTTGCCGCTGGCGTCAGAGGCCCCGTCGGCAACGGTGGAGCCGTTGTTGTCGGCCTTGCCGCCCTTGTTGGTGTTGCCGCCCTTGCCGCCGTTGTTGGCGTTGCCACCGTTGTTGGCAGCCTTGTCGCCGTTGTTAGCGGCCTTACCGCCGTTGTTGGCGTTGTCAGCGGGGGCGTCCCCGGCACCGGGAACGGCTCCGCCACCCCAGGCGACGTTGACGAGCGCACCGCGGTCCACGGCAACGTTGGCGTTGACGCCGAGGGTCTTGGCGATGTCCTCGGGCAGGGCGTGGCCGTTACCGGAGGCGGGGCTTCCCTCCTTGAGGTGGAAGTCCGAGGTCTTGTCCATCGGGTTGGCCGACTCCTTGACGAAGAACGGGTTGTTCTCCGGGGAGCCGTGCAGGTCCAGACCGTTGGACTCCTTACCCGCGGCCTTGACGCTCGAGCTGGCCGTGAAGTCGGCGAGCTTCTCGGCGTTGACCGACTGGTTCATACGGTCGGCGCCCCAGTTCCACAGGACCGTGGTCGACAGGGTCTGGGGGTTCTCCTGGCGGTAGTAGACGTCGTAGTCGATGCTGGAGACCATCTCATTGGCGTATACCGCGCCGGAACCGTCCTCGTTGGCCCCACCCAGGACCTGGACCATGGCCGAGTAGCGCCACGGGTCCCCGGGCATGGGGGTGGTCTGCTCGGAGGAGAAGATGTTGTTCATCACCTGGGTGTTGGTGGTGTCCCAGCTCAGTCCGTGCTCGGCGCTCCACTTCTGCACCTGGGTGCACACGCCCTGGGCGTTACGGGCGTTGCAGCCGTCGGAACGGGTGTCCTCCTGGATCCACAGGCTGGTGAGCGCGTGGGAGACGGTGTTGTTCCACACGCGGGTGTCGTTGGACCCAGAGACGTGGATGCCGATGCCGGCCCCGGCCACGATGTTGGAGGCGATGAGGTTGTTGGAGGAGACCTCGTTGAAGATCGCCACCGGGACGTTGACGAAGTAGTTGCCAACGATCTCGGAGTCCATCACGCCCTCGTCGAACCAGACACCTGCGGCACGGTTCTGGTCATAGGCAGCGGGGTCGGAGATGTCCGTGCCGGTGGCCGAGTAGTCCACGGTGTTGTTGGCGAAGCGGATGTTCTTGGCGTGAGTGATCTTGGTGTCGGCCAGGGTGCAGTAGGCGCCGCAGTCCTTCGTGATGAAGCCGGAGGTGTTGTTGTTCCTCCACAGGTTGTTCTCCACCTTGGCTCCGCTGGAGTCATTGATGCCGAAGGCGTTGGAGCCGTTGTTCTCGAACAGGTTGTTCGACACGACCGCGTTGGTCGAGTCGATGACCTGCAGCGCACCGGCGGTCGAGGAGTAGCGGAAGGTGGAGTTCTCGATGCGAGGAGCACCGTGAGCGGCCACAACCGTTCCACCACCGGAGATGGTGCCGATCTCAGGGTCGTTGTAGTCCCAGCGCTGCACCGCGGAGTACTTCTCCACCGTCAGTCCCGACAGGGTGATGTTGTCGGTGTTGAAGGACAGGGCGCGGGAGTGCTGGACCACCTCGACCTGGTGCTGGTTGGGGTCGACGCCGATGACGTAGGAGGTGCCGCGGTGCGGCTTGACGTTGTAGCCGGCCTGGTTGTTGTTCGGGTTCTTCAGAGTGACCGGGTCGGGGTCATCGACGAAGAAGGTGGACTCGGTGACCTCGGCGCGGCTGAGCACCTGAGTCAGGGGCTTGCCATCGACGAACACCTGCTCGGGGTGTGCGGCGATCCCCTCCTTGGCGGGGTCGGCGTTAATGGTGCAGACCGTGCAGAAGCGGACCATGTCCTTGCCCGTGGACCACTTCCCGTCGCCGCCGGCGTTCCAGCTCGTGGGGACCTCCGCACCGGTGAGGACCGGCTTGGCGCCCTCGGCCGCCTTGATGGTCACGCCCTTGTCGACAGCGAGCTCACCCTCACGGTAGGTGCCGTTGGCCAGCTCGATGGTGTCTCCGTCGCCGGCCTTCTTCAGGGCGGCTCCAATGGTCTGAAGGGGCTTGGCAGCGGTTCCGTCTCCCGCGTCCGAGCCACCCTCGGCCGAGACATGAATGATGTTGCCGTCAGCGGCAGCGGCTTCTGGCGCATGAGCCACAGCCAGAACAGGCGCCGACAGCGATAGAGCGAGTATCGCCATCTGGGCGACGATTCGACGCTTCATGGTGTCTCCGTCTCCGTAGTGTGATCAGAACGCCGTTACCCTACCGTGATAAATTTTGTTTGGCATCCGTTATATCCGCATACTTTTGAGAGATGCTTCTCTCACTCACCTCGCTGCCGGCCGCTCTTGCGGGGTGCTACCTGCTCCGACGTGCGCATCTCATGCCCCGTCTGCGAGGATCAACCTATGACGCATGCAACATCTCAGCGGGCATCCCGGTACCCGCTCATCTCAGTGTCCGGAAGCATCAGGCTCGGCCAGTTCCTCAAGCTGGCGGGCCTGGTGGAGGACGGCGCACAGGCGCGCATCGCCATCCAGTCCGGAGACGTCACTGTCAACGGCGTCGTGGAGACGCGTCGCGGGCACCACCTAACCGACGGCGACGTCGTCGTCGTCGATCACCCCGCAGGCCAGGTGGGCGCCACCGTCGAGCAGCTGGGGACCGAGCAATGAGCCCGGCCCCCAGTACCAGGAGCAGTCCTCAGGCCTCGTCCCCCTGACTCCGGTCGGCTCCTGCCGACGCATCATCCGCACCGTCGACGGCGCGGCCATCGCCCCTCAGGTCCTTGGTGGTCTCGTCGATACCGTCCTCGGCGCCCTCATCATCTCCATCGTCGTTGCCGGCAGTCGATGACAGCCTGGTGTGCAGCTCGATGGTCTCGACCTCGTGGGGCTCGTTGGCCGTCGTGACCGCGGTGGTGACCGAGTCGACCAGGACCTGGTTGGCCAACGAGTGCCGCAGCAGCATGGCTGAGGCCACGCCACCGGTGGCCACGCCCCAGAAGACGACCGTGAAACGGCTCGGATCGGTCGTGCCGTTCTCCGAGAGCCTTCCCATGACGATGGAGGCCAAGTCGGCACCGGTGACGGACTGCCGGATGGTACGGCCGCGCGAGATGCGGGCGATGAACATGCCTGCGAAGGGTGTCCAGGAGATCCGCCAGGCCCAGGGAGCAGGCCGATCCGACCAGGGCGTACATCGCCCACGGGTAGATGGTCCAGTGGAACATGGCCGAGCCCAGGGCGGTGCTGACGGCCCTGGCCGTCTGAGGGTCGACGGTGTCCGGCGGGGACAACGTGTAGAAGTAGAGCGGTTCACCGACTCCGTAAAAAATCAGTCCAATGCCCATTCCCGTGGCGAACATCGTGGAGACCCAGTATCCGGTGGAGTACTCGGGCTCCTCGGCGTCCCCGCCCAAGGGGGTCGTGCCGAACCGGGAGGCTTCCACGACAGCACCAGCACTGTTCGACCGGCTCGTCAGGGCGGGCGACCCGCTCCCCCGGAAACGGCCTGCTAGTGGCGCAGACACCCCGGCCCGAGGAGGGCCTTGATGTCGGAGTAGAAGGCGGGCGAGGCCTCCACCCGCAGCGAGGCATCCAGCTGGGTACGCACCTCGCGCCCCGGGCTGGTCAGTGTCAGACGGACCGTGGATCCACCCGGGTGCTTGGTGAGCACGTCCTTGAACTGCTCCACCAGCGGAGCGGTGCACCGGTTGGTGGGCAGAGTGATGAGGACCGCCTCGTGGGTGGCGCTGGAGATGTCCGGGATCGTCATCTCCTGGGCGTACAGGGCGACCTGCCCGTCACGCCGGTTGAGACGTCCACGCACCGTGACCACCGTGTCGGGGGCCAGCATGGTGGAGACGGTCTGATAGGTCTGGGGGAAGAAGAGCACCTCGATGCTTCCGGCCAGGTCCTCGACCTGGGCGATGGCCCACAGGTTGCCCTGCTTGGTGGTCTTGCGGGTCAGCGAGGTGATGAGCCCGGCGATGGTGACCATGGCGCCGTCGGGCAGCTCATCGTTCTCGTGGAGCTCGGAGATCTCCTTGTCCGCGAGCTTGCCCAGCAGCCCCTCCAGTCCCATGAGGGGGTGATCGGAGACGTAGAGCCCCAGCATGTCGCGCTCGTAGGCGAGCTTGTCCTTCTTGTCCCACTCCGGAAGGTTGGGAACGTCGGAGGAGAAGACCGGGCCGCTACCGAAGGGCGAGTCGTCGGCGTCGTCGGGGCCGCCCATGAGGGAGGCGAACAGGTCGAACTGGCCGGCGGCCTCGTTGCGCTTGACACCGATGACCTCGTCAACGAAGTCCTCGTGGCAGGCCTGCAGGGAGCGCCGGGTGTGCCCCAGGGAGTCGAAGGCTCCGGCCTTGATGAGCGAGTCGATGGTGCGCTTGTTGCACACGACCGCGGGAACCTTGTCGAGGAAGTCCTCGAAGGAGGTGAACTCGCCCTTGTCCTCCCTAGCGGCCACGATCGCGTCGACGACGTTGATGCCGACGTTGCGCACCGCGGACAGCCCGAAGCGCACGTCCTCACCGACCGCGGAGAACTGGGCCCGCGAGGCGTTGACGTCCGGGGGCAGGACGGTGATGCCCATGTGGCGGCACTCCCCCAGGTAGACGGCCAGCTTGTCCTTGTTGTCCTTCTGGCTGGTGAGCAGGGCGGCCATGTACTCGGTGGGGTAGTGCGCCTTGAGGTAGGCCGTCCAGTAGGACACGACGCCGTAGGCGGCCGAGTGGGCCTTGTTGAAGGCGTACTTGGCGAAGGGGACGACGACGTCCCACAGGGTCTTGACGCTCTCCTTGGAGAAGCCGGCCTGGACCATTCCGGCCTCGAACTCGACGAACATCTTGGCCAGGATGTCCATCTTCTTCTTACCCATGGCCTTACGCAGCGCGTCGGCCTTGCCCATGGAGAATCCCGCCAGGTCGGTGGCGATCTTCATGACCTGCTCCTGGTACACGATGAGACCGTGCGTGGTCCCCAGGATCGGGTCGAGGGCCTCCTTGAGCTCGGGGTGGATCGGGATGACCTCCTGCAGGCCGTTCTTGCGCAGCGCGTAGTTGGTGTGGGACTCCGCCCCCATGGGGCCGGGCCGGTAGAGGGCGCCGACGGCGGAGATGTCCTCGAAGTTGTCCGGCTTCATCAGCCGCAGCAGCGTGCGCATCCCCCCGCCGTCGAGCTGGAAGACGCCCAGGGTCTCACCGCGTGAGAGCAGCTCGTAGGTGGCGCGGTCGTCGAGCTCGACGTGGTCGATGTCCAGGGCCGGCTTGCCGTTGGCGACGATGTTCTCCAGGGCGTCAGAGATGACCGTGAGGTTGCGCAGTCCCAGGAAGTCCATCTTGAGCAGGCCCAGGTGCTCGCAGGTGGGGTAGTCGAACTGGGTGATGACGGCGCCGTCCTGCAGGCGCTGCATCATGGGGATGATGTCGGTCAGGGTGGCCGAGGACATGATGACGGCGCAGGCGTGGACGCCCCACTGCCGGGTCATGCCCTCCAGACCCTTGGCCAGCTCGACGATCTTCTGGGCGTCGGGGTCCTCGGCGTGCAGCCTGCGGAACTCCTCGGCCTCCCCGTAGCGCTCGTCGTCGGGGTTGAAGATGCCCTTGATGGAGATGTCCTTGCCCTGGACGGAAGGGGGCATGGCCTTGGTGAGCCGGTCACCGACGGCGTAGGGGTAGCCCATGACGCGACTGGAGTCCTTCAGGGACTGCTTGGCCTTGATGACACCGTAGGTGACCACCTGGCTGATGCGGTCGGCGCCGTACTTCTCACGCACGTACTCGATGACCTCGTCGCGCCGGCGCTCGTCGAAGTCGACGTCGATATCGGGCATGGAGATGCGCTCGGGGTTGAGGAAGCGCTCGAAGATGAGTCCGTGACGCAGCGGGTTGAGCTCGGTGATGCCCATGGCGTAGGCGACCATGGAGCCTGCTCCCGATCCACGCCCCGGCCCGACCCGGATGCCGTGGGACTTGGCCCAGTTGATGTAGTCGGCCACGACGAGGAAGTAGCCGGGGAAGCCCATCTGGGTGATGACGCTGATCTCGTACTCGGCCTGCTTACGGCAGTCCTCGGGGATGTCGCCGTTGAACCGGCGCTCCATGCCGCGCCAGCACTCCTTGATGAACCAGGACTCGTCGGTCTCCCCCTCGGGGACGGGGAAGGCCGGCATGTAGGAGGCCCCCTCATCCACGGTGCGGAAGTGCACGTCGCACTGCTCGGCCACGAGCAGGGTGTTGTCGCAGGCCTGGGGCATCTCGGAGAAGAGGCGGCGCATCTCGGCGCCGGGGCGCAGGTAGTAGGTGTCGCCATCGAACTTGAAGCGGTCCGGATCGGAGAGCACGGAGCCGGAGTTGATGCACAGCATCGCGTCCTGGATGGTGCGGTCCTCGGGGCGCACGTAGTGGGAGTCGTTGGTGGCCAGCAGCGGGGCCCCGAGCTCCTGGGCGATGCGCAGCAGGTCCTTGGTGACGCGCTGCTCGATCTCCAGGCCGTGGTCCATGAGCTCGACGTAGAAGAACTCCTTGCCGAAGATGTCCTGCAGCTCGCCGGCAGCGCGCAGGGCCTCGTCCCACTGGCCCAGGCGCAAGCGGGTCTGGACCTCCGAGGAGGGGCAGCCGGTGGAGCCAATGAGGCCGCCCGAGTAGCGCGAGAGCAGCTCGCGGTCGATGCGCGGCGCCTTGCCCCACTGGCCTTCCAGAGAGGCGAAGGAGTCCATGCGCATGAGGTTGTGCAGACCCTCGTTGTTGCGTGAGAGCAGCGTCATGTGCGTGTAGGAGCCGCGGGCGGAGACGTCGTCGCTCCTCTGGGACTCATCGCCCCAGAACACACGGGTCTTGTCGAAGCGGGAGGTGCCCGGAGTCATGTACGCCTCGACCCCGATGATCGGCTTGATGCCGGCGGCCTTGGCGGCCGCGTAGAACTCGTAGGCTCCGAACATGTAGCCGTGGTCGGTGATCGCCAGGGCGGGCTGGCCCAGCCGCTTGGCCTCGGCCACGTAGTCCTTGATCTTCCCGGCGCCGTCCAGCATGGAGTAGTCGGTGTGGACGTGGAGGTGGACGAAGTCGTCCGTGGGGGCTGCATCTTCCTGACTGCTCATCTCCGCCATGGGCCTCATCCTAGGCCCGCCCGGCTCCCTGTCTCCTGGAAGGTTCGCGCACCCTCCTGCCGGAAGGCGGGACCTTCGCCGGACATGACGGGACGCGGCCGAGGTGGCGGCTAAGCCGGGGGAGAAATCCTCGGCGGGGCGGCGTCCTCCCCGCCGCCTCCGAGAGGTGCTTCGAGCTCAGGCGCGCGCCCGGGCAGCGGCCTCTCGCGGAGCCAGGAGGCTGTGCGCGAGGTCGAGCACGGGGGTGGGCACGCCAGCCTCGTCGCCGGCGCGGCACAGCGCACCGAGCTGGGCGTCGAGCTCACTGGGCAGGCCTGAGGCGATGTCCCGCTGCATCGAGGTGGTGGCGCCGGCCGGCTGGGCGTCGGCCATGCGCAGGGCTGCGGCGACCGGGTCGGGGGCGTCGTCGGTGGCCAGGTCGTGCCCCAGTGCCGTGGCGACGGCGACGACCTCGCTCACGGCCTGGGTGAAGGCGTCCCGCAGGTCCGTGCGCAGCACGCCGATGGGCGCGTTCGTGGAGGCGCCGAGGGAACCCTGGACGACGACGAAGGAGGCCTTGCGCCACAGCTCGGCCCAGATGGAGCCTGGGACCCAGGCTCGGATTCCGGCCGCTTCGAGGGCCTGGAGGGCGGCGCGGCTGCGGGCGGTGGCGCAGCCGTCCCACTCCCCCAGGGCCAGGGAGCCGGCGCTGCCGATGGTGCGGACATCTCCCGGCGAGACAATGGCGGAGTAGACGCGGGCGACCCCGGGCAGGACGTGCTCCTTGCCGACGGCGTCGGCGAGCAGTCCGGGCGCGCTGATCCCGTTCTGGGTGGAGACGACACCGGTGGCGGGGCCGGTCAGGCGCCTGAGCGCAGGAGCCAGCTGGGCCAGCGCATCGACCTTCGTGGTCACCAGGACCAGGTCCGGCTGACCTCCCAGGGCGTCGGTGAGAGCCTGCGGGTCATCACTGGCCAGCGCAGTCTCGATGCGGGCGGTCACGGTACCGGGCTCGCTACCGGAGCAGTCGCGCAGCGTCAGCCCGCCCGAGCGCAGGGCCGCCAGGGTGCGGCCGTGAACGAGGAACCCGACCTGCTGGCCGCTCGCGGCCAGGCGGGCGCCGAGCCATCCTCCGATTCCCCCGGCGCCGATGACGACGATCCGCACAAGTGTCTCCTGTCAGTCCTGCTGTTGTCCCCGCGAGCACGTACGCCCAGATGTCAGTGACCGGTCCTAGGCGGTACGGCCGGAACTGTCCTCGACGCTGACGCTGTTGACGATGCGGGCCATGTCCTGGTGCCAGATACCGGCGTCGAGGTAGCGGTGTCCGTCCAGAACCCAGTATCCGCAGCGCTTGTAGAAGCCCATGGCCTGCTCCTGAGCTGAGAGAACCATCTCCACGCGGGGCCGGCCGGAGTGGCTCAGTGCAGTCTGCTCGAGGGCAGCGACGATGCGGGCACCAAGCCCCGTACCGCGCGCGATGCTCCGTACAGCCAAGCGGCCCAGATGGACCCGACCGGGGTGTTCGGGCTCCATCAGGAGCCGTCCGGCGCCCAGGGGTGTTCCGTCAACTCCACTGGCCAGGAGATGGATCGTGGTCGGCTCATCGTCGCGGGCGTCGATCTCCTGGGCGAGGGGAACCGCCTGCTCAACAACGAAGACCTCAAGACGAACGTCGGCAACGGACCTGCGGAGCCGGTCGGCCTCGGGGCCCGTCTCATCGCCACAGGCGGTTGCGAAGCCAATGGGTTCGTGGACGACGGTGGCCGGGCGGATCTCGAGGGTGGAAGTCTCCGAGACCGCCTCGTCAGCGCTCGGCCTCGTCGTCGGGGCCATGGTCGAGCGACGCAGGCGATCAGTCACTGTCCTCATTCACCTCCACCGAGAGCCTGTTCACGGCAGGCGCAGGACATCGAGGGCGTGGACGAGGTCGTCGGGGTAGTCGGAGGTGAAGACCATGTGCTCACCGGTGATGGGGTGGACGATGCCGAGCTCGCGGGCGTGGAGCCACTGGCGGATCAGACCGGTGCGCGCGCTCATGGCCGGATCGGCGCCGTAGGTGGCGTCTCCGACGCAGGGGTGGCCGACGGCGGCCATGTGGACGCGGATCTGGTGGGTGCGTCCGGTCTCGAGGTGGATCTCGGCCAGGCAGGCCCCGGGCATCGCCTCGATGACGTCGTAGTGGGTGATGGACTCGCGCCCGCCCTCGATGATGGCCATCTTCCACTCCCGGCTGGGGTGACGGCCGATGGGGGCGTCGATCGTGCCGCTGGAGGGATCGAGGTGGCCCTGCACCAGGGCGTGGTAGACCTTGTCCACCGTGTGCTCCCGGAAAGTGCGTTTGAGCACCGAGTAGGCCCGCTCCCCCTTGGCCACGATCATGACGCCCGAGGTGCCCACGTCAAGGCGCGAGACGATGCCCTGGCGCTCGGCGGCGCCGGAGGTGGCCACTCGCACGTGCATGGCTTTCAGGGCGCCGAGGACGTCGGGGCCGTCCCAGCCCATAGAGGGGTGTGCGGCCACACCTGCGGGCTTGTCGACGACGACGATGTCCTCGTCCTCGTAAAGCAGCTCCATCCCCTCCACAGCAGTGGCGACCGGTTCGGCGGGACGCGGGTCGGGCAGGTCGACTTCGAGGAGCTCGCCCGCGCGCAGACGAGCGGACTTGGCCAGCGCCTCGCCGCTGCGACGCACGCCTCCGGCCTCGCACAGGTCCCCGACCCGGCTGCGGGACAGGCCTGTCATCCGGGCAAGTGCGGCATCGACGCGTTCGCCGTCGAAGCCGTCGGGCACGGGCAGTAGGCGCACGCTCATTGCGGCTCCGCGGAGGCCGCCCGCTCTGAAGCCCCGGAGGACCCCGCCGGCTCGGAGGACGCCTCGGCACGGTCCTTCCGGCGGGCTCGGGCTCCTCGGCGGGCTGAGGAGGTCGATCCGCCGGTGACTTCCGCCTCCAGGTTGTCCGGGGCGCCGGCCCGTGTGCCGTCGATCTCCCAGCCTCCCAGGGACAGGATGATGATGCCCACGGCGGCCAGCACGATCGCGATGTCGGCGACATTGCCCACGAAGTAGCCGCCGTAGTCGATGAAGTCGATGACGTGACCGCGTAGGAATCCGGGCTCCCGCAGGAGGCGGTCGATGAGGTTGCCGACCGCCCCACCAAGGACCAGGCCGAGGGCCACCGCCCAGGAGCGGGACGCCAGGTTCCGGGAGACACGAATGATGACGGCCACGACGAACGAGGCAATGAGTGCGAAAATCCACGTCTGCCCGGTGGCGAAGGAGAACGCGGCGCCCGGGTTGCGCACCAGGACCAGCCCCAGCGCGCGGCCGAGCAGCGCCGTGTGCCGACCGTCGGACAGCACGGAGAGCGCCCACTGCTTGGAAACCTGGTCCACGACGATGACGATGACCGCCACCAGCCACAGCACGATCACCGGGAGGCGTTCGGATCGCCTCCCGCTCACCGCCTGCGTCGTCACGGCCTTCTCCATGGCGCTGAAGGGATTGTCTGTGGACAGTGGGACAACGTTGTCGGAGTTGACGGCGTCACCGACGTTGCCAGCGGCCTCCTCCACACAGGAGGCGGGATCGACATGGTCAGGCATGGGGCTTTCTCGCATTGCACTCAGAGGAGAACGGGTGATGAATGGGCTGTGTACCCAGCGAAGGGCGGCGACCCGCACGGGTCGCCGCCCTTCGTAGGAGGCCGTGTCATTGACGACTGGAGGAGCTGGACCATCCTGATCGGACGGGGAGCATCATGATGGAACTCCGTTGGTCAGTCCCGGAGACGTTCACGGGAATGAGCCGGGGACGATCACGGCCTGGAGGATCACGACCCCTGAAGGATCACAGGCTGGAGATGGAGCTCTCGCCGCCGTCCTCGACGTTGGCCAGCAGGTTCTGCAGGTAGCTCTTGAGGCGAGTGCGGTAGTCGGACTCGAAGCGCCGCAGCTCGTCGATCTTGTGCTCGAGGTTGGCACGCTCCTTCTCCAGCTGGGCGAGGGTGCGGTTGCGCTGGTCCTCAGCCTCGCGCACGATCTGCTCACCGGTGGAGCGGGCCTCGGTGACGATGCGCTCGCCCTCGGCCTTGCCGTTGGCGACGTGCTCATCGTGAAGGCGCTGGGCCAGCTCGAGCATTCCGGAGGCAGCAGCCGGGCCCTGGCCGCCGGACTCGCCGGCGGAGACGGCCGGCATGGACATGGCAGGCTCTGCCTGGACCGGAGATACGGGGGAAGCGGGGGCAGAGGGCAGGGCAGCTCCCTCGCCGAGCTGGGCCACTCGGCGGTTAGCGGCCTCGAGCTTGGCCTTGAGGTCGGCGTTCTCGGCCTCCAGCTGACGCATCGCCTCGACTACCTCGTCGAGGAACTCGTCGACCTCGTCCTGCTCGTAGCCCTCACGGAACTTGGTCGCCTGGAACTTCTTGTTGAGGACGTCGTCTGCTGTCAGCAGCGTCATGGGTCGTCACCTCGGTGTCGTTACGGATAAGGTCACGAGCACCGGGCATCCGGTCACTCATGCGGACAGAGTACCTGAACTCGAGGTTCAGGCCACATCAAGCGCGCTATCTCACGCTGACGTGAGAACAGCACTCTAGCGGTTCGCTCACAACTTCACACCTGTTCAGATGAGAAGTCCGAGCAACCACTGGATCATCCAGATCCCGAAGACCAGGACCAGGAAGCTCAGGTCGATACCGACCCCTCCCAGGCGTGCCATGGGAACCCTCTGACGGATCACTCGCAGAGGCGGATCCGTCAGAGCGTAGACAAGGTTGGCCAGCACCAGGACGACCCCCCGGGGGCGCCACTGGCGGGCGAAGACCTGAATCCAGTCGAGCACGACCCTGACCAGGAGGATGAGGAAGTACAGGCTCAGAATGCTCGACAGGATCCCGGCTACTGCGGAGACGAGGTTCACCTACGAGTCAGCTCAGCTCTGGTTGAAGAAGCGGCCGCGAGCCTCGGCGACCTCACCGCCGTCGATCTCCACACTGGCCGGGGTCAGCAGGAACACGCGCGGGGTGACGCGCTCGATGGCGCCGTGCAGCCCGAAGACCAGGCCGGCGGAGAAGTCCACCATGCGGCGCGCGTCGGACTCGCTCATACCGGTGAGGTTGATGATGACGGGGACGCCGTCGCGGAAGGACTCTCCGATGATCCTGGCCTCGTTGTAGGTCGAGGGGTGAACCGTGACGATACGGCGAAGATCCGGGGCGGCGACAACGGGATCGGGCGCAGCCGGGGCGGAGAAGTCCTCGTACCCCTCGTCGCTGTAGTCCTGCTCGTGCTCCTGCACGGCGTAACCGGCGTCGGCAGCCTCATAGCTGTCCTCGTAGGTCTCCTCCTCCGGCTCCGAGTAGCCGAGGAAACTGGTCATACTGCGCAGCGCGCCCATTTATCGCTCCTTGGTTCGTCCGGTCCCCTGCGTTCCGGATGTGCTGCGACGGTATCCGCCCCTACGACACCGCACGGGGACCTCACCTCGGCGTGTCCCCAACCTCAGGTTTCAGGAAGGTCACGCCCAGGAGGTACTCAGTGCACTGGGGCTTACCTCGGAACTCCAATGCCGGCAAGGCGTCCTGTCACTCCGTCACGCCGGAAGGAGAAGAAACGAGGGTCCTCATAGGTGCACCACTGACCAGCACTGATGTGACCAACACCGGCGCGCTCGAGCTGGGCGAGCACACCTGCCGCGACGTCAAGGCCGGGCGTGCCCCACGATGTGCGCGAGGCGCACGCCGGTTCGCGCTGCGCGGACAGCGCGAGCATGTCCTCGGGGACCTCGTAGCAGGAGCCACAGATCGACGGGCCCACGGCGGCCCACAGATCCGCCGGCTCCACTCCGCCGCGCTGAAGGAACTCGATCGTGGCGGGGACGACACCGTCGAGCATGCCTCGCCGTCCGGCGTGCACGGCGGCGGTGAGAGCGCCGTCCCGGGACGCCAGCAGGACGGGGACGCAGTCAGCCACGAGAACACAGCAGCCCGCGGGCGCCCCGGCCGTCCGGGAGTCCAGGACGAGCGCATCCGCCTCGGGCACCTCGTCAACCTGAGCCGTGGCCACGACGGCCGAGTGGATCTGGTTCATCCAGGCCAGATGACGCCCCCGCTCGAGCCCGAGCAGCCCCTCGAGCTGACGACGGTGACCATGAACACGTTGCGGGTCGTCTCCGACGTGGAGTGCCAGGTTCCACCCGCCATAGGCGGTCTCGTCCCCGCTTTCGGCCCCCCGATCCTGAGCGCCACCCTCCGGGGCCAGGACGGGACGGGCCCGCAGGCCGCGGGTAGTGAAGTACCCGCGAGCCCGCGGGCCCAGATCCACCTCGATCAGGTCCGAGATCTCAACGGCACCGGTGTCGCACATGTTGCCGCATCCCCGGGCAGCGATGCCGCTCAGCGCAGGAAGTCAGGCAGATCGATGCCGTCGTCGTCGGCGTCGACCCCGATCACCTGAGGAACCTCAAGATCGGAGACCGAGTGCTGCGCCGGCACCGAGCCGTAGGAGCCATAGGACTCATCCACATAGGCCGGCATACCCCCCGAGGAGAGGGCCTCGGCCGCACTGACCTCCGACAGGTTCGCCGCGGCCGCCGGAGAGGAGGAGGGCGGAGGAGCCAGCGGGACCGGACGAGTCACCGGGTTCTGGGCGGCATGGGCGCCACCGCGAGGAGCGGGGGCCGGAGGCAGGTCATCCACCGGGGAGGAGGGCACCGGCGGCACAGCGGCGGCCCGCGACAGCCGAGTCATCGGATCGACCAGGCCACCGACGACCGGCTCGGAGTCGAAGCCGGCGGCGATGACCGTCACCCGCACCTCGTCTCCCAGGGCGCCGTCGACCACGTTTCCGACGATGATGTTGGCCTCGGGGTGGACGGCCTCGCGCACCAGGTTGGCGGCCTCGTTCATCTCGAACAGGCCCAGGTCGGAACCGCCCTGGAAGAAGAGCAGCACGCCGTGTGCGCCGTCGATCGAGGTCTCCAGCAGCGGCGAGGCGATGGCCTCCTCGGTGGCCGTGATCGCGCGTCCCTCACCGGTGGCCGAGCCGATGCCCATGAGCGCACTGCCGGCGCCCTGCATCACGGACTTGACGTCATTGAAGTCGACGTTGATGAGACCGGGGGTGGTGATGAGCTCGGTGATGCCCTGGACACCCTGAAGAAGAACCTGGTCGGCCTGCTTGAAGGCGTCAACCACGGAGATGTTCTTGTCGGCGATCTGCAGGAGGCGGTCGTTGGGGATGACGATGAGGGTGTCGACTTCCTCGCGCAGCGCCTGGACACCGTCCTCGGCCTGGGCCGAGCGGCGGCGGCCCTCGAAGGAGAAGGGACGGGTGACCACACCGATGGTCAGCGCACCAATGCTCTTGGCCAGGCGAGCGACGACGGGGGCCGCGCCGGTGCCGGTGCCGCCCCCCTCACCCGCGGTGACGAAGACCATGTCCGAGCCGTCGAGGGCCTCACGGATCTCGGACTCGTGATCCTCGGCGGCCTTGCGGCCGATCGCCGGGTCGGCTCCCGCTCCCAGACCTCGGGTCAGGTCCCGACCGACGTCGAGCTTGACGTCAGCGTCGGACATGAGCAGCGCCTGGGCGTCGGTGTTCACGGCGATGAACTCCACGCCACGCAGATCGGCCTCGATCATGCGGTTGACGGCATTGACGCCGCCGCCGCCGACACCGACGACCTTGATCTCTGCCTGGTAGTGCTGTGAGTCGTCCACAGCCATGCTCTCGACCACTGGCGTCCCCTCCGCGAGTTTCGTCATGAGCCCTCTGACGAGGACTCCCCTCAAACCTCAACCTCAAGTTAAGGTCAATACTTATGTCATTCTCTGAACGACTGGCCTAACGCTATGAGACTTCCAGGACCTCGTATCGCATTGAAGCCCGGCGTGTTCGTGTGCAGTTGCCTGCGGATTCCCTGCTATATCGCTGCAATATACCTGCAATAAACCTGAAGGGCTGAGGTCACGTGCTGCTGCGCGTCCCGCCGTCCCTGGGCTCGTCGAGCAGCGGCCGAGCAGAAGAACGTTCAGGACGTCGGCGACGGCGCCGCGGTGGTCGTGGTCGCTCCGTCGGTGGATCGTGTGGTGGGGCGATGCGGCGAGGAGACGTCGTAGATGGACGCGGTGGTGGTCATGAGAGTCGCCAGGACGCGCGCCTTGAGCTGGTTGTCCTGGTTGTTCCCCCAGACCACGCTGGCCCCGCTGGACAAGGTCAGTGTGACCTGCCCCGCCTCAGTGGCGCTGCCGCTGCTCACCTGGGCCAGGGTCTCAGGCGTGAGGGAACCCACCACCTGGGTGACGGCGGCGACCTGCTTGGCGGAGATCCTCTGTGGCCCTGATGCCTGCACGGCGGGGTCGGGCACGATGTTCACCAGGCCCGACGGAGGCTCGGGGACCCGCTCGAGGACCACGGCCTCGTTGTCGAGGACCTGGTAGCCCTCCGAGTCCTGCACGGTGGCCACCGGCACGCGCATCGTCAAGTGCACCCGCAGCCCGTGGGGCCAGGCCCTGGTCACCTGCGCCCGGCGCACCCGGACCAGCTTGTCGCTGACCTGGGTGGAGAGCCGGCCGGTGTCTAGCCGCAGCAACGAGTCACCCGCGTAGGCGGCCAGGACCTCGCGGACCTGCTTATCCGAGACGCTGCCGTCCGATCCTGCCACGGAGATCCTCTGAGTCTGCAGACCCAGGAGGGGTGAGAAGGTCAGGGCCCAGACCGTCAGGACAATGGCGAGCACCACGACGGAGACCCTCACCACCCGTCGCAGCCGCAACCGGCGCAAGGCGTCCTGACGCTCCTTGAGACGATCGGCCAGCCCGGTGGAGACGACCCGGTCGTCTCCTCTGGAAAGAGCCACCTGCCGACGGCCGAACACGGTCAGCTCGGTGCTCGATGCCGCGTCGGGGCTGGAGGACTCCTGACGGGGGCTGGTGCGTTTGGTGTCCTCGCCGCCGCGACGCGAAACCGTCGAGGGGCTGGATGCGCCCCTCGACGTCGACGGACGCCTGGGTCGCGAGGGCGCCCCAGCGGCTCCACCCGGGGCCTTGGGAGCCCTGGAGGCGGAAGCGCTCCGGGGCAGGTTGGCGGGGGCCGGAGGCCCGGCCTGCTCGGTCCCCTGATCCGTCGGGGTACTCGCCGCAGACGGTCCCTGCGCCGAGCGGGTGGGACGCGGACGCCGGGGACCCGAACGGCGCGGAGGGATACGGGCCGGGACGTCCTGAGCGCGGTTGGAGCGCTCGGGACGGGGGGCCGAGGGCTTCCTCATGCCCGCTCGTCCAGGTCCGCGGGCGAGGGGGCTGCACCGCCCTCGCGGGCCGCCAAGTCGGCCAGTACCGTGGCAGCGAGCTCGGTGACGTCTCCGGCGCCGACTGTCAGCAGCAGGTCGCCGGGGCGCGCCAGGTCGGCCACCGCGTGCGCGGCTTCAAGACGCTCGGCGACGAACCTGGCTGTGCCGCCGGGGACCCGCTGGGCGACCGTGTCCCCGGTGACACCGGGGAAGTCCGCCTGAGTCTCCCTGGCGGGGTAGACATCGGTGACGACAACGGCGTCGGCCAGGGCCAGCGCCTGTCCGAAGCGGTCGGCGAAGACCCTGGTGCGGGAGAACAGGTGCGGCTGGAACAGGACCAGGACCCGACCGCCGCGCTCCTGGGCCACGCCCCGCGCCGTGCGCAGCAGGGCCTCGATCTCCGTGGGGTGGTGGGCGTAGTCGTCGATGACGCGCACGCCGTCGGCCTCTCCCCGGTCCTCGAAGCGCCGGCCCGTCCCCCCGAAGGCCCCCATTACCCGGGCCATCCGGGCCGGTTCGACGCCGAGCTCGATGCCCGCGGCCCAGGCACCGGCGGCGTCGAGGGCCACGTGGTCCCCGGGCACGGCCAGCACCAGCTCCACCGGGCCGTGATGCGGCTCCTCACCCACGCCGCCGGCGGGCTCGCGGTCGGTCGCCGTGGTGAGGGTCAGCAGCCCCCGAGTGGATGAGGCCCCACGTTCCCGAATGTCTAGGTGGACGTGTCCCTCCCCCACAAGCACCCCGCCGGGGAGGGTCTCGGGGCCTGCGAAGGAGTAGGTGACGACGCGCAGGCCATCGGCTGCAGCGCGCTGCGCCAGGCGCAGTGCGCCGGCATCGGCGGCGCAGGCGACCAGCAGGCCCCCGGGCACCAGCCGGTGAGCGAAGTCGACGAATGCCGCCTCGAAGGCCTCCGCGGTGCCGTAGCTGTCGAGGTGGTCTGGCTCGACGTTGGTGACGATCTCCACGCGTGGGGAGTAGTTGAGGAAGGAGCGGTCGGACTCATCGGCCTCGGCGACCAGGACGGGACCGCGGCCCAGGTGGGCCCCGGTGCCCAGCGCCCGCACGACTCCGCCGATGGCGAAGGAGGGGTCGGCGCCGGCGTCCGTGAGGGCCTCGGCGAGCATGCCTGAGGTCGTGGTCTTGCCGTGCGCACCCGCCACGGCGACGAAGTCCAGGCCCTGAGCGGCCAGCGCCAGCGCCTGAGACCGGTGGATGACCTCCTGGTCCCGCCGCCGGGCCTGGGCGAGCTCGGGGTTGGTCTCCTTGATCGCGGTGGACACCACGACCGTGCTGCGCTGGGGGACATTCGCGGCGTCGTGCCCCAGGTGGGTCGTGATGCCCAGGTCGGCCAGGTGGTCGAAGGCGGGACCGCCGTGGGCGTCGGAGCCCGTGACCCGGGCACCGCGGGCGGCGAGCAGCTGGGCGACCACGCTCATCCCCGCTCCCCCGATGCCAATGAGATGGAAGGTCCTGTCTGCCAGCGTGCGCTGATCGGCGCCGGCCGGCCGGCCGGCAGTGTGGGAGCTGTCCTGGGTTGTCGTGGCGGTCATGCCGCGTTCTCCTCATCAGTGGGAGTGTCATGGATGGAGGCGCACTGCTGAATGAGGGCGGCCAGGCGGGCCGCCGCATCCTGGACGCCGGTGGAGGCCGCGGCCCGGGCCATGGCGGCCTGCCGCTCAGGGTCGGAGATGAGCATCGCGAAGTCAAGGATGTCCGAGGGCTTCAGGTCGGCGTCGAGCACCATGCGCCCGCCCCCGGAGGCCAGGACGTCAGCGGCGTTGAGACGCTGCTCCCCGTTGCCGATCGGCAAAGGGACGTAGAGTGCCGGAAGCCCCAGGGCCGTGATCTCTGCGACGGTACCGGCGCCGGAGCGGCACAGGACCCCGTCGGCGCAGGCGTAGGCCTGTTCCATCGTGGTCAGGTAGTCGAGCACGTGGTACCGCTCGGAGAGGTCCTCCGCTGCGCCGGAGGCCACTGCCGCCTCGAGGGCGGCGCGCACCGGGGCGTCCTTGTCCTTACCGGTCAGGTGCAGCACCTGCAGTCCGGCGGGCAGGGAGCCCAGCGACTCGCTCAGGACCTCGTTGAGGTGCTGGGCCCCTAAGGATCCGCCCGTCACCAGCAGCGTGGGCAGGTCGGGGTCGAGCCCCAGAGCCTGCGCACCCTCGGCGCGGGCCCGGTGGGTCCCCTCGCTCGTGGCCCGCTGCGACACCAGGGTGGCGATGGCCGGGCGCAGCGGCAGCCCCGTGACCTCGGTGCGTCCTTTGGAGGCCTTGAGACGTGTGGAGGCGAAGGTCAGGGCGACGGCCTGTGCCCAGGAGGCCCCCAGCCGGTTGGCCAGCCCCGGGCGGGCGTTCTGCTCATGGATGACGACCGGCACTCCGGCCTTCCTGGCGGCCAGGTAGGCCGGGGTCGACACGTAGCCGCCGAAGCCGACGACGACGTCGGCACTGACCGTCTCAATGGCCTCCGTGGCCGCGCTGATCGCCTTTCCCAGCCGGTGCGGCAGGCGCAGCAGGTCACCGCTGGGGCGCCGCGGCAGAGGGACTCTGGGGACGAGGGCCAGCTCGAAGCCGGCCTCGGGCACCAGTCGCTTCTCCAGTCCCTCGGCGGTCCCCAGGACGAGGATCTGCGTGTCAGGGTCACCGCCCAGGGCCGGGTCACGCAGGGCCGCGGCCGTGGCCAGCAACGGGTTGACGTGGCCGGCGGTGCCTCCACCGGCCAGCAGTACCCGCAATGGCCGGGGCCGCTCCGAGCCGCTGGGACGTTCCTGCTGGGGCGAGCTTGCGCTCTCACTTGTCTCGGGCACGGTTCCTCCTTGGGACAATAACTGCCAGGGAACGACGCAGCGCCCCGGGACTCGTGGACAGGGCCTCCTGCGCACCAGGTTCATGGCGTGCGAAGGCGAGAAGCACCCCGATGGCTAGGAGGACCGACACCAGTGCGGTGCCTCCACGGCTGACGAGGGGAAGGGGGACGCCCAGCACCGGCAGCGCACCGGTGACGACCCCCATGTTGATGATCGCCTGCCCCACGATCCACGCACCGATGGCCGAGGTTGTGGCCACGACGTACAGGGAGGTGTGGCGTCTCATGAGCCGCAGGCAGCAGGCTCCGATGCCGGCGAACAGGGCGATGACGACGAGCGTGCCCACCAGCCCGAATTCCTCACCGAGCACGGCGAAGATGTAGTCGGAGTCCGCCTGGGTGAGGTAGCCCCACTTCTGGCGCGAGGATCCCGGCCCCACACCGAGCCAGCCCCCGGTCCCCAGCGCCCACATCCCGTGCTTGGGCTGGTAGCCCACGCCCATGGGGTCGGCGCCCTCGGGATGGATCCAGGCGGTGATCCGGGCGCGCCGGTTGGCGCTGAGCATGGAGGCGGCCGCGAACATGGCGATGCCGCCGACACCCAGGAGGGCGAACCAGCGCTTGCGCATTCCCCCCACCCACAGGGCACCGGCGACGATGATCACCAGGATGATGACGGTTCCCAGATCCTGTCCGCCTAGGACGCTCAGGATCGCGGCGCCGACACCGCCCCAGCCCGCCGCCCACACCCGGTCCCGAGGGCGCCTGTCCGCGTACCAGGTCACCAGGGTGCCCAGGACCAGGGCGAGGGCCACCTTGATGAACTCCGAGGGCTGGGCGGTGCCGACCCCTGGGACCTGGATCCAGTTGCGGTTGCCGTAGACGTTGACGCCCACGGGTGTGAACACCAGGCACTGCATGGCGATCGTCAGCGCCAGGAGCACCCACGCCATCCGCGGGAACCAGGACAGCGGGATGCGGGAGACGCCCACCATGCCCAGTGTCCCCACCGCGGCGAAGATGAGGTACTTGGCGAAGTCGGTGAAGGCGTTGCCGCCGGTGGCGGCAACGGTCACTGACTGCACGGAGAAGACCATGATGAGTCCGAAGGTCTCCAGCACCAGGGTGGACACGAGCAGGCAGTAGTAGGTCAGGGTCACCTGCTCGGAGCCCTGGGTGGAGTCCGGCCCGCCGGAGGGACGCCGACGACGATCCTCGGGGACGCCATCGGGCTGGGGGGCCCCGCCGTCCCAGGGTCTCGAAAGCCGCTCGCCCCAGCGCGCCAGGCGCTTGCGCCAGGCGCCACCCAGGTGGCCTCCGGCTCCCGTGGGCCGGGAGCCGGAGGGCTTCCCGGTCGGCCTGGACGGCCTGGACGAGGTGGCCGCGCCCCTGCGGGGGGCGGTCCGCTCCGGCTTGTGGTCGGCACCGGTCCCCCGTGACGGACCTCCGGATGCCCGCGAGGATCCTGACGAGGAGGGGCTCGACGAGCGGGCAGCGGTGGCCGAGGTGGACCCGGTCTTCACAGCTGCTCCCGGTCGCCGGAGGCGTCCGTGTCCCGGGCGCCATCGTCTTGGGTGTAGGCCCGGGCGCAGGCGGCGAACAGGTCGCCGCGCTGGGCGTAGGACGTGAACTGGTCCCAGGAGGCGCAAGCCGGGGCCAGTATGACGGTGTCGCCGCTGCGGGCCATGGCGCCGGCGGCCTCCACCGCTGCGGCGCTCACCTGCTCGGCGCTGCCGTCACTGACGCGGGTGAGGGCAAGGCCGGGGGCCTCCCGCTCCAGGGCCGCCAGAATGTCGTTCTGGTCCTTGCCGATGACGACTGCGCCGCGCAGGTGGGGGCGCACCGTGCGGACCAGGTCGAAGAACTGGGCGCCCTTGGTGTCGCCGCCGCAGATCCACACGCCGGTCCCCCGCGGCAGGGAGGTCAGTGCGGCCTCGGCGGAGTGCGGGTTGGTGGCCTTGGAGTCGTCGACCCAGGTGACACCATCCGCCTCGGCGACGGTGACGATCCGGTGGGCCCCGGGGCTATAGGCGCGCAGCCCGGAGGCGACCGCCTCCGGATCGACTCCGGCTGCGCGGGCCAGCGCGGCGGCCGCCAAGGCGTCGGCCAACAGGTGCGCGGGCAGGTTCTGGGCGCGCCGCCCAGGAGCCAGGTGAGCCAGGTCGGCGGTGGTGGCCAGCTCGACACCACTGGAACGTCGCTCGGCGTGGAAGGCGCGGTCGACCAGCAGGTCCTCGACCATGCCGACCTGCCCCAGCCCCGGCGCAGCCAGGGTGAAGCCGATGGCTCGGCAGCCCTCGACGACGTCGGCCTGGCGGACCATGTCCTCGGTGGCGGCGTCAGCGAGGTTGTAGATGGCGGCGAGCCGGGTGCGGCGGTAGACGCGGGCCTTGTCCTGGGCGTAGGCCTCCAGCCCTCCGTGCCAGTCGAGGTGGTCGGCGGCCAGGTTGAGGCAGGCCGAGGCCAGGGGCGCCAGGGTCCTGGTGGTGTGGAGCTGGAAGCTGGACAGCTCCACGGCCAGGGCGTCGGCGCTGCCGGCCAGCACCGCCTCAATGACGGGGGTGCCGATGTTGCCGACAGCCGGGGCCGTGAGCCCGTGGGCCGTCAGGATCGCCGAGAGCATGCTGACCGTGGTGGTCTTGCCGTCCGTTCCTGTGACAGTCAGCCAGGGGACGTGCGGGCGTGACGAGTCCTGCTGGATCCTCCAAGCCAGCTCGACCTCGCTCCAGGTCTCGATGCCCGCTGCCGCGGCGCCTCGCAGGATCGGGCCGGTGGCCGGGACCCCGGGTGAGACGATGAGGAGCCGCGCCGGGGACTGCGCCAGGGCGGCCGCGGTGGCCTCGGCGTCGGCGACCGCGGCGGAGGCCACGGGGGTGTGCAGCATCTCGATGGAGGACTCACGGCTGTCGAAGACGTGAATGCGGGCCCCCAGCGTAGCCAGGGCATCGACGACGGCGCGCCCGGTACGCCCCAGTCCGACGACGGCCACATGGGCGCCGTCGAGCTGGTCGCTCAGGGACCTGCCAAGGCCGGTGACGGCGCTGGGCGATTCACCGGGGACTTCAGTCGGACTGGTCACGGTGCGGGTTCACGCTCCTGGTTTCTCACTGCTCCTGACGGAGTTGCCGGCAGGAAAAGACTGCTTCAAGGGGTCGGGTCACGGCGGCCCGAGCATCCCGGTTCATCCGAAGATGAGCTGGCGCAGGTACTCGGCGTAGAAGAGACCGAGTCCCGCAATGACACACAGGCCGGCGATGATCCAGAAGCGGATCACCACATTGACCTCGGTCCATCCTCCCAGTTCGAAGTGGTGATGCAGGGGAGCCATGCGGAAGACGCGTCGGCCTGTTGACTTGAATGAGACGATCTGGATGATGTCGCTCATGACCTCGGCCAGGAAGAGTCCGCCCAGGATGACGGCGAGGAACTCGGTGCGGGTCAGGATCGACAGTCCTGCGACGGCCCCGCCCAGGGCCAAGGACCCGGTGTCGCCCATGAAGATCTTGGCCGGTGAGGCGTTCCACCACAGGAAGCCGAAGCAGGCCCCCATGAGGGCGGCGGCGATCATGGCCAGGTCTCGCGGGTCCCTGACCTGGTAGCAGGTGGTGGGGACCATGGTCTCGTGACCGTAGTTGCAGGACTGGTTGGTCTGCCACACACCGATGAGCGTGTAGGCGCCGAAGACCATGGCCGAGGCGCCGGCGGCCAGTCCGTCGAGTCCGTCGGTGAGGTTGACGGCGTTGGACCAGGCGGTGATGAGGAAGTTGGCCCACAGGATGAACAGGATGAGCCCGACGACGCTGCCGGCGAAGGCCAGGTTGATCGCCGAGTCCCGGGCGAAGGAGATCCGGGTGGAGGCGGGGGTGAGTCCGTTGCGGTCCGCGAAGTGCAGGGCCGCCACCGAGAATCCGACGCCGATGATCGCCTGCCCCACGATCTTCTGCCACGCCCTCAGCCCCAGGGAGCGCTGCTTGGAGATCTTCTCGAAGTCGTCCAGGAATCCGATGAGCCCGAGTCCGACGACGAGGAAGAGCAGCAGGACCCCGGAGGCGCGCGGTGTGCGCAGCTGGGTGAGATTGGCCAGGGTGTAGCCCAGGACGGTGGAGATGATGATGACGAGGCCGCCCATGGTCGGCGTGCCGCGCTTGGTGAAGTGTCCCTGGGGCCCGTCCTGGCGGATGAACTGTCCGTACTCCTTGGCGTGGAGGTAGCGGATGAGCAGGGGGGTCCCCAGCAGGGTGCCCACCAGTCCGACCACGCCGGAGATGAGGATGGCGGTCATCGGGGACGAACCTCCTTGAGGTGGTCGGCCAGGCGCCAGGCGCCCGAACCGTTGGAGCCCTTGACCAGGACGGCGTCGCCGTCGCACAGCAGGGCGTCGATCTGGGAGATGGCGGTCGCGGCATCATCGAAGCCGACCACCTCGACCCCTCGCGCCCTGGCCGCCTCGAGTGCCTCCTGGGTGGAGCCGATACCAATGAGCATAGCGGCTCCGGCCTGGGCCGCTAGCTCTCCGGTGCGCGCGTGATCGGCCGCCGAGGACTCCCCCAGCTCGAGCATCTCGGAAATCACGACGACGCGCCGTCGCCCCCCGGCCAGAGCCGGCAGCACGGCCAGCGCCGCCGTCATGGAGTCGATGTTGGCGTTGTAGGAGTCGTCGATAAGGAGAAGATCCCCACCGAGCTCCGACACATCCATGCGGTGGGGGCTCTCAATGCTCACCGAGCCGAGCCTGTCGGCAACGAGCTCGGGGTCCAGTCCTGCGGCCAGGGCCAGGCCGGCGGCGGCCAGGGCGTTGGACACGTTGTGAGCACCGGCGACGGCCAGCTGGACGCGTCGGGGCTCGGCGAGCCCGGGCAGGTGGAGGTCGAAGGCTGCTCGGGCGGCCGCGTCCAGGTTCACGTTCTCAGCCCTCAAGTCGGCCTGTCGCCCTTGAGCGGAGAAGGTGAGGACGCGTGCCGGCGCGAGCTCGGCCATGGCGGCGGCGCGGGCGTCGTCGGCGTTGAGGACGGCGGTCCCTTCAGGCAGCAGGCCGGCGATGATCTCGGCCTTGGCCGCGGCGACGCCCTCGATGGAGCCGAAACCGCCCATGTGGGCGTGCCCGATCATGAGGACCCCGGCCGCGTCCAGGGGGGCGATGTCGGTGAGGTAGGCGATGTGCCCGGGTCCGGATGCCCCCATCTCCAGGACGAGGTAGCGGGTGGACTCGTCGGCCTCCAGCACGGTCAGCGGCAGACCGATCTCGTTGTTGAAGCTGGCCCGGGGCGCCACCGTGGGTCCGGAGGCGGCCAGGAGCTGACGGGTGAGGTCCTTGGTGGTGGTCTTGCCCACCGAGCCGGTCATCGCCACCACGGTGAGACGCTCACCGCGCTCGGCTGCGCTCCGGCGCAGCCCCTCCAGGTGGGTGCGGGCCAGTGCGCCGAGGGCCGTCACGGTGTCCTCCACGAGGACGAGACCCATGGTCGGCGTCTCGGCCTGCCCCTGGGACAGCCCGCTGCGGGCGGCCTCCAGGTCGGAGACGATGGCTCCGACGGCACCCAGGGCCCCGGCCGATCCCAGGTGGGCGTGGCCGTCGGTGCGCTCACCGTGAACGGCGATGAACAGTGAGCCCTCGGCGGCCTGGCGCGAGTCGGTGACGACCGGTCCGGTCACGGGCGCGTCCGGGCCGATGAGCCTGCCGCCGACGGCGGCTGCGATCTGACTCAGGCTGAGCCTCATGCCCGTCCCCATTTCTTCTCGACGGCCTCGGCCATCACGGGCGCGTCGTTGTAGCGGATGAACTCCCCAGCCATCTCCAGGAAGGGCTCGTGCCCCTTCCCGGTGACGATGACGGTGTCGTTGGGTCCGCACAGCTCGACCCCCCGGCGCACGGCGTCGCCGCGCCAGGTGGTGATCTCCTCGACGTCCTTCAGGTCGGGGCGCACGCCGCGCACCCCGTCGAGGATGGCGTTGCGGATGAGCTGGGGGTCCTCGCTGCGGGGGTTCTCGTCGGTGACGACCAGTACGTCCGCCAGGCGAGCGCACACCTCACCCAGCATGGGCCGTTTGCCCTGGTCGCGGTCGCCGTCGGAGCCGAAGACCACGATGAGGCGCCCCGGGGTGATGGGGCGCACGGCCTTGAGGGCCAGCTCCATGGCGTCGGGGGTGTGGGCGAAGTCGACGATGCACAGGCCGCGTCGGCCGTCGCGCTGGCTGATGCGCTGCATCCGGCCGGGGATGTTGTGGGCACCGGCCAGGGCGGCTGTGGCCGTGGCGGCGGGTACCCCCGCACGGATGGCCATGACCAGGGCCAGGGCGGCGTTCTGGACGTTGACGAGTCCGGGCAGGGGGCAGGAGGCCTCGATGTGCTCGCCGTCGGGCCCGTGGAGAGTGAAGGTGGTGGCGGAGTCGGTCAGGGAGACGGCGGCGTCACCGACCCACCAGTCGGCGGGAGTGTCCCCGGGGTAGGCGCGCACGCGGTCGATCTCAATGGGGGCCTTAGCGGCCAGGGCCGCGCCCCACTGGTCGTCGACGCAGACCACGCCGCGGCGGGCGTGCTCGGGGGTGAACAGCTGTGCCTTGGCCTCCAGGTAGCCCTCCATGGTCTTGTGGAAGTCGAGGTGGTCGCGCTGAAGGTTGGTGAAGCCGGCGACGTCGACGACGAACCCATCGAGCCGGTGCAGGACGATGGCGTGGCTGGAGGCCTCCAGGGAGGCGGCGCCGACCCCGTCCTCCACGGCCAGGGCCATCATCCGCTGCAGGACGGGGGCCTCGACGGTGGTGCGCGGGGACTCCACGGAGCGCTCCCCCACGCGCAGCTCGACGGTTCCGGCCACCATGCAGGCGCCGACGTGGGCGGACAGGATGGCGTCGAGGAAGTAGGCGGTGGTCGTCTTGCCGTTGGTGCCGGTGACAGCGGTGGTAATCAGTCCGCGTGCCGGGTGGTGGTAGGCCTCGGCGCTCAGAGGGCCGACGACGGCACGGGGGTCGTCGTGCACGAGGACCGGGGTTCCGGGAGCGGACTCGTGGACGATCTGGGCGCCGTCGGCATCGGTCAGGACGGCAACGGCACCGGAGGCGGCCGCCTCGGCGGCGAAGCGGGCGCCGTGGACGGTGAAACCGGGCAGTCCCACGAAGAGCTCTCCCGGTGCGGTGTCGCCGGAGTCGACACTGACCCCCAGGATGCTCAGGTCATTGAGGGCGGCGGCATCTTCAGCTGAGGCGGGAGCCAGGGAGAAGCGCTCGCTCAAGGTGCTGATGGGGACGGGACCATTAGAGCTCGGCCGTAGGGCGGCGGCCGACTCGTAGGCGTGGTTGCTCATAGTTCCTCAATCTATCGCGACCTTCCACTGTCGATGTTCCACAAGAGCCCCTCCGGCTCACTTCGCCGAGGTGCTGGTGGTCACGCTGTCTACCTCATAGGCCACCTCACTGGTTCGCGTCCCGCTCTCCCCCGGCGCCGTTGCGAGCGGCCCGGGCCGCCACGACGCTCGGGTCCGGGGCGATGTTGAGCGCCTGCATGGCGGCCAGCGCCACCTCCCGGAAGACGGGGGCGGCAACGGTGCCTCCATAGATTCCCTCGGGCCGGTTGACGATGACCGCGATGGCCAGCACCGGGTCGCGGGCCGGCAGGAAGCCGACGAAGGAGGCCACGGTGGAGTCGTCGGTGAGGATCTCTGTGGTTCCGGTCTTGCCGGCCACCAGGTAGCCGTTGATGGAGGCGGACTCGGCGGTGCCGCCCTCCTGGGTGACGCCGATGAGCATCTCGGTGAGGGTCTTGGCCGTCGCCTCGGAGATGACGCGCACCCCCTCGGGGCGCTTCTGGGGGGTCTGCTTGCCGTCGGCGTCGATCCAGGCGTCGATGACGCGCGGGGCCACGCGCACGCCCTTGTTGGCCACGGCGGCCAGTACCTGGAGGGACTGGAGAGTGGTGCAGGCCACGCCCTGCCCGAACATGGTGGTGTAGCGGGTGCGATCGTCCCAGGAGCTGGGCGGGTAGAGGATGCCGTCGGACTCCGCCGGCATCTCGACGCCCGTGGCCTGTCCCCAGCCGAAGCGCTTCATGTACTTGTAGCGGACGTCGTCGGCGAGCTTCTCGCCGATCTGCACGGTGCCGACGTTGGAGGACTCCGCCAGGACCCCGGCGGTGGTCATGGTCTGGGTCTCGTGCTCGTGGGAGTCCTTGAAGGTCTGTCCGTTGGCCGAGGTCCAGGTGTAGGGGATGGTCCAGGTGTCCTCGGGCTTGACGGCCCCCTCCTCCAGAGCGGCGGCGAAGGTGACGACCTTTCCGACGCTTCCGGGCTCGAAGACGGCTTGAACGCTGCGGGCGGTGCGGTTCTCCTCGGATGTGGCCGAGGGATCGGAGGGGTCGACCGAGTTGGAGTCGGCCAGGACCACGACCTTGCCGGTGGCTGGTTCCATGGCCATGACGATGCCCCAGTCCGCGTGCTGTGCGGCAACCGTTTTGTCGATGGTCTCCTGGGCAATGGACTGCAGGTCGGGGTTGAGGGTGGTGCGCACCGTGACACCGGGCCTGGCCGGTTCGTCCTCCTGCTCACCGGTGGGGATGATGACGCCGCTGCGCCCGACCTCCTCGCTGCCCTTGCCGTCGGTTCCCGTCAGGAGCTTGTTCTGAGTCAGCTCCAGCCCGGCTGCCCCGATGAGCTCGCGGTTGTGCTCGCCCTCGTGGGTGAAGCCCAGGACGTTGCCGGCCACGGTCCCGGCCGGGTAGGTGCGTCGGGTGCGCTGGTCGGGCTCGACCCCGGGGATGTCCAGAGCCTTGATCTTGCGCCAGGTGTCGGGAGAGACCTCCTGGGCGATGACCTCGTAGCTCCGGTTTCCCACGAGCTTGGCTCCGAGCTCGAGGGGATCGACGTCGAGGATCGGGGCGAGCTGGGCCGCGACCGCAGTCGCCCCGTAGTCGACGACGACCTTCTCATTGACGCCGGTGGACTCGTTGAGTCGCATCTCGGTGCGCTCGTACTGGGCGATGGCGGACTGGTTGACGCCGACGTCGTAGCTGACCGCAGAGGAGGCCAGGACGGTGCCGTCGCGTCCGGTGATGTCGCCGCGGGGGGCTCGGTTGACCCAGGTGACCGTGCGCTCGGCCTTCGCCTTCTGGGCCAGCTCCGGCCCCTCGACCGCCTGGACGTAGACGGTGCGCCCGGCCAGTGCGGTGAACACGAGCAGCCCCCCGAGCTGGAGCGCCTGACGACGCGAGGGATTCACAGGCGCCTACTTCCCGCTCTTGGCGGCGTGGGCGGGGGTCCCCTCGGTGAGCTGCCCCTTGTTGACGTCGACGACGCCGGGGGCGGCGGCGGGAACCATCCCGAGGTCCTTGGCGCGGCTGGCCAGCGCGTCGGGCGCCGAGGCCTCCTGCACCTGGGTGCGCAGCGTCTCGACGTGGTCCTCGGCGACATTGAGCTCGATCTGCTTCTCCTTCATCCGGTAGGCGGTGTCAGCCATCTTGGCGTTGAGGAGCATCGAGGTGACGAGGGCCCCGGCCAGCACGAGGATGATGACGGTCAGGAAGGGGAGGGATGATGAGGTGGCCCGGGAGGCACCGCTGACGACGCGCAGCTGGGGTCGCTTGACCGAGCCCGCCTCCGTGCGCCCCTGGGTGCTGGTGGAACCACTTGCCTGGGCGGTGCGCCGCGTCGCGATCGGGCGGGTGACTCGAGCAGTAGCAGTGGCGCTCATCAATGTGCCTTCCCTGTGGCGTAGCTGGACTGGTGTGGATGGACGATGGTGCAGTGGGATCGTTGACCGCCTGGGGCGGTCCGCGGGTATCTGGAGCGGCGGGGCCGCCTAGCTGTGGTGGCGTCGGCGCGTGGTGCGTTGACCGCTCCGGTGCCCGGGGTCCCGTCCCCGACCGCCGGCGGGCGCAGGCGCCTGCGGCGAAGGAGCCTGGTCGGCAGGACGCAGGCGGGCGGCTGCCCGCAGTCGCACTGGTGCTGAGCGGGGGTTGTGGTCGAGCTCGCGGGCATCGGCCTTCTCCGCGCCGTTGGTGATCAGCTCCAGGTAGGGACGGTCCGCCTCGGGGACGACCGGCAGGTCCTGGGGCGCCCGGGAGGTGGCTCCGTGGGCCAGCGCCCGCTTGACGATGCGGTCCTCCAGGGACTGGTAGGACTCCACCACGAGGCGTCCTCCCACGCGCAGGCTGTTGAGAGCCCGGGGCACGGCCCGCTCCAGGACGTCGAGCTCGGCGTTGACGGCGATGCGCAGCGCCTGGAAGGTCCGTTTGGCCGGGTGCCCGCCGCTACGCCGAGCCGCTGCGGGCACGGACTGACGGACGAGCTCGGCCAGCTCCTGGGTGCTGGCCACCGGCTGCCCGGACTCGCGGCGACGCACGATGGCGGCGGCGATGCGCGAGGCGAAGCGCTCCTCGCCGTAGGTGCGCAGGATGCGGGTGAGCTCGACGGCGTCGGCAGTCTCCAGCAAGTCCTGGGCGGTCATTCCCGAGCCCTGGTCCATGCGCATATCGAGAGGTGCCGGGCGGGCATAGGAGAAGCCCCGCGAGGCCTCGTCGAGTTGGAGGGAGGAGACCCCCAGATCCATGAGGACGGCGTCCACGGTTCCCTCAGCACGAGCGGAGTGCTCACGAGCCACCCGGCTGACGGCGTCGTAGGTCGTCTGAACCGCGATGAAACGGTCCCCGAAGCGGGCCAGGCGCGCCGAGGCCAGCGCGATCGCCTCAGGGTCGCGGTCGATGCCCACGACCTTCAGGGACGGGAAGCGCTCGAGCGCGGCCTCGGTGTGGCCCCCCATGCCCAGGGTGCAGTCGATCATGACTGGCTGGGCCGGGCCTGCCGTCGACGCACTGTCAGCAGCACCCTCGATGGCGGGGGCGAGCAGGTCCAGGCAGCGCTCAAGGAGCACCGGCTCGTGCCGGCCAACGGCGTCGGCAGCGGATGCCTGCGCCTGTGAGCTGGTCATGAGGCGTACTCCTTTCTGGTGCTGGACCGGGTACCCGACTGGCACTCAGTTGCTGATAGGTCTTCGATATCTGACGCTCCCCCGACAGACCGGGAGGCGGCCACCTCGCCAGGACTCCTCCCGTGGTTCCGGCGCCGGGGAAGAGGCGTCGGACTCGACATCGGGCGGAGACCTCACGAGATGGTTCACCAGAGCTCTGTTGGCGTCTGCGTGCGGTCCGTCGGGTGTTGTTCAGTTGTCGACAAGGTCGCGGGGTCAGAAGAAGCCGGGAATGATCTCCTCGGCCGTGTCGGCGAAGACCTGTTCCTGGGCGGCCAGGTAGGTGCTCCAGGACTCGGAGTCCCAGATCTCCACCCGGGCGCCGGCTCCGATCACCGCCAGGTCCTTCTTCAGGCCCGCGTAGGCCCTCAGTGGCGCCGGCAGCGTGATACGCCCCTGCTTGTCCGGGATCTGCGAGTCCGCCCCCGAGAGCATGACGCGCACGTAGTCACGCGCCTGCTTCTGAGCGAGGGGGGCCTCACGCAGCTGGGCGTACATGCGCTCGAACTCGGCGGCGGTGAAGGCGTACAGGCAGTGCTCCTGACCTCGGGTCAGGACCACACCGCCCGCAAGCTCTTCACGGAACTTCGCCGGGAGGATGAGACGGCCCTTCTCGTCCAGCTTGGGTGCATGCGTCCCCAGGAACATGAGCCACCTCCTTCCCCTCGACGACCCCGTGCGCCCCACCTTACTCCACTTCCCTCCCTTTTCTCCCACCCCTCCTCCTCGAGAGCATCACAACCGCATATCGCCGACGACGAAGCACCCATCCAGGCCTCTCACTTTTCGTTGGAATAACCGAAGTTCACTGCCTCCTCACACGGAGTGGAGGGAGGTGGAGGGCGAGTGGAGGGAGGCCTTCACCACCACCTTCCTCGGCGTGGTGGATATCCAGGAAAAAAGCAGAGTCCACTCGGCCTGCATGCAGAGTTCGGGTGGGACTCAGAGCCTCTGCGCAGAGGTAGGAGCAGAGCCGCGCCGCTCTTGAGACAACTCTTTCGAATCCGATGAGTTCCTTGAGATTCTCAGGATTCTGTCCCGACCTCGCGAGGTCCGCCGGGGGCTGATCGGCCCCTCCAGACGCTCAGGTCCTGTCTCGAACGGATGAGCGTTGGAGACAGGACCTGTGAGGCAGTGCCGGTGGGAGGGAAGTGGGGTGGTGGAGGGAAGTGGGGGTGGTGGAGGGAGATGGGGATCGGCGTGCGTTGACGCGGCCTGAGGGGCGCGGGGATGCGGGTGGAGCTGAGAGGGAGGAGGGGGCTGGTGTGAACTGGTCAGTCCTCTGAGTCGCGCCTGCGATCCCAGCGCTCTGACTGGCGGTCCATGAAGGAGGAACGCCTCTTCCCGCCGTTGGCACCCTTGGCGGGCTTGTCTCGACCTGCCGCGGACTGACGTGGGCTCGTCGTGCTCTCGACCCGGGTCAGTGCCAGTGCCACCCCGCCGACGGCCACGAGGAAGCCCGCGACCCCCAGCAGGATGGACAGGAGGTTGTGGGGCACTGAGACCCCTGCGATGAGAAGCGCCAGGCCGACCAGGACCAGGGCCACACCGCCACCGATGTGGCGGGGCGAGGGCCGTGAGAGCCGACGCTCCTGACGCTGGAAGGTCTGAGCCAGCTCGGGGTCATCCTCATGGAGCTGCGATTCCAGGTCTCGCAGGACCTGCTGTTCTCGCTCTGACAGTGCCATCATGCTCCTTGCTTCCGGGCGGGGCCGGGGATCTGCGCCGTAGTTGCCAGGATAAGCGCTGTGACGGCTCAGGAGAAACTCTCCGTGGAGGTTGGCCGGGACGCAGGTCGGCTCTCCTGCTCGGATCGACGAGGACCTCGCCCGCGTCGCCCCTGCTGGCCGAGCGGCGCCTTGGTGGTGCCGTCTTCTGGCAGAAGACTGGCCGGGGCCAGCGCGTCGGCGCCCCACCTGCGGCGCACGGCGTCGGCGGCCCGCTCGGAGGCGCCGCGCCGCGGGTCCTCGTCCAGGAGGAGCTGCACACCGTCGTCGGGGCGCAGCAGCCCCTCGACCCGTACCCCCAGGAGGCGAAAACCGCCGGGCGGCGTGGGCAGGGCGGAGTAGAGCAAGGAGACGGTCTCCCAGATGTCCTGGGCGAGGTCGGTGGGAGTGGCCAGGGTGCGTGAGCGGGTGACGGTGGTGAAGTCGGCCCCTCGGGCCTTGAGGACGGCGACACGGCAGCGCAGGTCCGCCGCGCGCAGGCGGGCGGCGCACTGGTGGGTCTGGTCCAGCAGGACCCGCCGAGCGTGCTCCCGCTCGGTGAGGGTCTCGAAGAAGGTGGTCTCGGTGCCCACCGACTTCTCCTCGCGCACCGGCTCCACCCGGCGGGGGTCGACGCCGTGGGAGAGCTCGTGCAGGTGGTGTCCTGCGGCCCGGCCGAGGATCTTCTCCAGGCGGCGCACGTCGGTGCCTGCCAAGGTGCGCACGTCCTGGATCCCCCACCTGGCCAAGATCTCCTGGGTCCGGGTGCCCACGCCCCACAGCGCTCCGACCGGCAGCACGTTGAGGAAGTCCTGCGTGGAGGCGGCCGGCACCAGGAGCAGTCCGTCCGGCTTGGCGTGGGAGGAGGCGAGCTTGGCGATGAACTTGGTGGAGGCGATGCCCACGGAGGCCGGAACGCCCACTCGCCGGCGTATCTCGGCGCGGATCCAGCGGCCGATGGTCACCGGGGAGCCCATGCGGCGCCTGGCCCCGGTCACGTCCAGAAAGGCCTCGTCGATGCTCACCTTCTCCAGGACGGGGGTGACCTCCGCCAGGACGGCCATAACCTGGGCGGAGACCCGGGAGTAGAGGCCGTGGCGCACGGGCAGGACCACGGCCTGGGGGCAGCGGCGGGAGGCCTCGGCCATGGACATCGCCGAGGAGACGCCGAAGGCTCGGGCCTCGTAGGAGGCGGCCGAGACGACGCCCCGGCCGTCTCGGCCGCCGACGATGACAGGGCAGCCGGCCAGCTCGGGGTGCTCGAGGAGCTCGACCGAGGCGAAGAAGGCGTCCATGTCGACGTGGATGATGGGGGTGGCCGAGTCATCGTCCCCCCAGGACCGGCGCGCGGCCTGGGAACGGGGCGCCCTGCTCATCTCCACCTCCTCGACGACCGCGGCAGGTTCACCGGCTGACGGGACCGGAGGAGTCCGCCCGCGCTCCTCTCAGGCTACCGTGGGGCTGTGACACGTAGACGCAGGACCTCCGGGGCCCCGGCGCTGACCGGCCTGCCCCAGGGCCCGGTGCGCACCTCCTTGGCCACGGCCGAGCTCGTGGCGCGAGACACCGGGATCCTCCTCATGCTCGATGGCGCGGAGTCCTCCTTCCTGGACCTGCGCGACCCCTCCCACCTGGACTTCGAGTACCACCAGCAGATGGACGCGGTGCTCACGGCGCTGCGCGGCGAGGGCGGCCCCCTCAGGGCGCTCCACCTGGGCGGGGCGGGCTGCGCCCTGGCCAGGGCGTGGGACGTGACCCGCCCCGGCTCCCAGCAGGTCGCCGTCGAGATCGATGAGATTCTCGCGAGCCAGGTGCGGACCTGGTTCGACCTGCCCCGATCCCCCAGGCTGAGAATCCGGGTCGGTGACGCCGCCAAGGTGGTCACAGGGTTGCGGCCCGGCCAGTGGGACGTTGCGGTGCGTGACGTGTTCGACGGCGGGAGTGTGCCGGCCTCCTGCAGGAGCCAGGAGTTCCTCGACTCCTGCCTGAGGGCGCTGGCGCCTGACGGGTTGCTGCTGGTCAACACCGCCTCCATGCCGCGCGCCCGGGCCGGCGCTGAGATCGCGGCGCTCACCAGGGCCCTGGGTGGGGACGTCTCCCGCGCAGTCATCGTCGCCGACCCCGCTGCGGTGCGTGGCCGGCGTCGGGGCAACCTGGTGCTGGTGGCCCGCCAGACCTCTTTCACGGCGGGCGAGCTCGAGGAGGTCGAGCGCGCGGTGCGCCGTCTGCCGCTGCCGGTGCGCACCTGGTCGCTCGACGACGCAGCGGTTCCGCGACCCAAGGGCGACTAGCCCCCGTATGAGGCGTATGAGACGGCTGACCGGCGAAGCCGGCTCGGGGCCTCCCAGCACCGCCCAGTGCCGTTCAGCCCCCGTGGCCGGGGTTCCAGCCCTGGGGCCCCAGGTCCCCGGAGTCGTTGGCCTCCAGGAAGGCCTCCAGGCGGGCACCGATCTCCTCGGCGCTGGGCAGGTTGAGGATCGGCGCGGACGTGTCGACCTCATCGATGGCGATCCTGGGGGCCATGGCGTCGTACTGGGCCTCCAGGGCGGAGACGACGGCGCTGACCTCCGGCTGCTGGGCGGCCTCGGCGTTGATCTCGGCGCGGTTGATGCTGGCGGCGGCCTCGAGGTCCCCCACCGGCAGTGCCAGGCCGGTGGCCTGCACGATGGCGGTCAGCAGCGCCGAGGCTCCCTGCGGGAACTCGTCGCGGGCCACGTAGTGCGGGATCGCGGCCGAGACTCCCCGGGAGTCCAGGCCCAGCTCACCCAGACGCAGCTCGAGGTAGGCCGACATCGACCCGGGCAGCTCAACGTGCCCGAAGAGCTCGGGCTGGTTGGGCAGCAGGTCGGGCTGGCTGCCGTGGTGGTGGACGTAGGTCGGGCGCGTGTGGGGTACGGCCATGGGGATGCCACTCATGCCGACGGCCTGGCTCACGCCCATGGAGACCGCCAGGTGGGCCACGGCTCCGACGAACTCGTCCCAGCGGTAGTCCGGCTCGCTGCCGTGGAGCAGGAGGACGTCCTCGCCGTCGTCGTCATGGAGGAGGTCCAGGACCAGCTCGGGCATGATGACTGAGGAGTAGTTGTTGTGGACGAAGGTCATCGTGGGACGCCTGGCGCGGTAGTCCACGAGGGCGTCGATGTCGAAGGTGGCGACACGCTCGCTGGGAAGCGTCATGAGCAGCTGGTCGACGGCCAGGGCGCCGGCGTTGCCCGCGTCCATGGCGCCCTCGAAGTGGTGGATGAGGACCCTCGGGGAGATCGGCTGATCCGCGGGGTGCTGGATGGTGAACAGTGGTCTCACAAGCCCGTCTCCTCCTGTCTGGTCTGATTCATCCTCCCGCAGCATCGGTCCGTTGGTGCGCTCGCCCGCCCTGACGGGCGAACGAGACCGACGGCGCCGGGGAGGGCGTGTCCGTGTCGTGCAATGGTCTCAGCATGGTCTGGGTTCAGCGCCCGGTGCGATCCCGTCTGAGTCGCTTCCTGGTCGAGCAATGTCGAGTGACCTCGGCTCAGTGACGCGATTCGGCGTTTTATCAGGATTCGTCCGGGTGAGTGCCCGGGAACAGCGGTTAGCGTCCTGGGCACTCCTGCCAACACCTTCTGGATTGTCGATGTTCCCGCCCGCGCCGGGTTCGGGCGCCTTGTTCGCCCTCGGCGTCCCCGTCGGGGCGTCAGCAGGAGAATAATGGGTCGACCGTACTGAAGCCATCACCGACCCCAGTACCCGTCAGCGTCAGCCAGAGCCGACCAGCGCGCCCCACGCGCCAGCCGGCCAGAACCAGAACCGATGCGAGGCCTTGTGAGTCAGACGATCCCCTCTCGCCCACCGCACTCCCAGCAGGAGGCGCCGTCGCGGGTGGAGGAAGATGCGGGCAGTGTCCGCGAGCGCGAGATGCGCGGTGAGCAGGTTGTCGTTGACCTCGCCTACAGCGAGCTGGACCGTCAGCTGGCTCAGGCCCGTCACTCCCTTGCCCGCACCGAGGCCCAGGGCGTCAGCGGCACCCACCAGTCCCGCGGGGAGCGGGACGCCTACGCCGTGCACTACTCGTCACTGGTCTCCTCCCTGGAGGGGGTCGAGGACCGTCTGGTCTTCGGGCGGATGGACATGAGCGGGTCAGCCGATGACGCGCCGGACTCTGGGCCCTCGGGGAAGGCCTCCGCCACCGGCTCCGGCCGGGGTACGGGTGGCTCCTCCCCGGTCACTGACGGGGGGCGGCGCCACTACGTGGGCCGTATCGGCCTGCAGGATGCTCAGCACCGTGAGGTGATCCTGGACTGGCGCGCCCCTCTTGCCCGGGCCTTCTATCAGGCCACGGCCTCCCGCCCCATGGGGCTGGTGCGCCGGCGACACATCGACACCCGGGCCCGTCAGGTGCTCGGGGTGGAGGACGAGGTCCTGGACCTGGCCGCCCTGGAGGCCGGCGAGGCCCCGTCCGGCTCGTCCGGGGCCGCCGTGGCCGCCGGGGACCTGCAGGGCGAGGGGGCGCTCATCGCCGCGATGTCCAGCGCCCGCGACGGCCGCATGGGTGACATCGTGGCCACGATCCAGGCCGAGCAGGACCGGGTCGTCACCTCCTCGGGACGCGGTGTGCTCGTGGTCCAGGGAGGCCCGGGGACGGGTAAGACGGCGGTGGCGCTGCACCGGGTGGCCTACCTGTTCTACTCCGAGCGCGAGCGCCTGGAACGCTCCGGCGTGCTCCTGGTGGGGCCGTCTCGCACCTTCCTGCGCTACGTGGAGCAGGTCCTGCCCTCCCTGGGTGAGACGGGGGTGGTCTCCACGACGATCGGCGACCTGGTTCCCGGGGTACGGGCCACGGCGCAGGAGGACGCCCGCGTCGCCGAGCTCAAGGGGCGCTCCGTGTGGGTCAAGGCCCTGGAGCGGGCGGTGCGGGGCCTGCAGCGCGTCCCGGATGCTCCCCGTGAGATCGAGGTCCAGGGTGTGCGCCTGTCGCTGAGACCCGACGACGTGCGTGAGGCGGCCTCCCGGGCCCGCCGGGGCGGCAAGCCCCACAACCTGGCCCGTGAGGCCTTCGTGATCTGGCTCCTGGAGCGCCTGACCGACCAGTACGCGGCGGCCACGAACCAGGACGCCTCGGATGCTGACACGCGCGCCTGGATCCGGGAGGACATCCGTACCGCCCGCGACGCCCGCCGGGAGATCAACCTGTGCTGGATGCCGACGACGCCCCAGGGGCTGCTGGAGCGGCTGTGGAGCCGGCCCGCCCTCCTGGAGCAGGTGGCGCCGTCCCTGAGCGAGCAGGAGCGCGCGCTACTGCACCGTGAGCCGGGAAGCGCCCTGAGTGCGGCGGACATCCCGCTCATTGACGAGCTGGCCGAGCTGCTGGGCCCCAGTGAGGACGCCCAGGCCCGGCGCGCCCGCCTGGAGGCCCGCCGCCGCGAGGACCTGGTGGCCTACGCGGCCCAGGCGATCGAGTCCCAGGAGCTGGGCGGCGGGATGGTCAGCGCCGAGATGCTGGCCGACCGGGTCTCCCAGGGCGGCCCCACCCTCACTCTGGCCGAGCGGGCCCGGGCGGATCGGACGTGGACCTACGGGCACGTCGTCGTCGATGAGGCCCAGGAGCTGGGCACCATGGCCTGGCGGGCGCTGGCACGTCGCTGCCCGGTGCGCTCCTTCACGGTGGTGGGAGACCTGGCCCAGTACTCGGGCCCCCACGCCCCCGGCAGCTGGGGCGAGGTGCTCACCGCCCTGGGGACGGCGTCGGCTGAGGATACCGCGGAGGCCCAGGGCCGGTCCCGGTCGCAGTCCCGTCACCGGGCCCGTTCCCGCTCGCGGCAGGGCCGCCAGTCGGGGCGCTCGCGCGCAGGCTCGACCCCGCTGTGCGAGGAGGCGCTCAGCGTCTGCTACCGCACGCCGGCCACGATCATGGAGGTGGCTGAGCAGACGGTGACGCACCTGGGCCACCCGCCGGTCTACCCGGTGCGCTCGGTGCGCGACCTGCCCGGCTGTCTGGAGGTCACCGACCTGTCGCAGTCCCCTCAGGGCGCCCAGCCCGATGCCTGGGCGAGTCTTTTGCGTGAGGTCGTCGCCCAGGAGTCGGCCCGCCTGGATGAGCAGGTGGGTGCCGGCGTCGGACGCATCGCGGTCATCTCCCCCTCCCCCGGGCGCACTGAGGCGCTGCTGCGCGAGGACCCGGGCCTGGCTGCGGCAATGGAGGCTCCGGGAGGCGACGTGCTGCGCTCGCGGCTGCTGGTGGTCGACCCGGTGCTGTCCAAGGGGCTGGAGTTCGACGTCGTGGTGCTCGTGGACCCGGCTGACGTCGGTGAGCGCAGCGCAGGCGACCTGTACGTGGCGATGACTCGCCCCACGCGCCGCCTGCGGGTGGTCAGTCGTCGGCCTCTGCCCCGGGGCCTGGAGCCGCGTTCCTCCGGCCGGTGAGCCGGATCGCACACGGCCGTCACCGCCACCAACCACGCAGGTTACGCCACCGTAGGTTACGGTTGTTCCTGAGTTCTCGTCGTCGTACCGGGCGGCACCCGTGGCGGACGAGGCCCTCCCTGTCAGGGGAAGGCTCACGACAGACAAGGGGGAAGACCCATGAGTGCTTCGCGCACGTCGGCACCCGCACTCACGCACGACACCGCATCGGTGGCCGGCTTGGACGCCTCTGACGATGAGGTCCTTCAATCCGTCTACCGGCAGGCCGGGGTGCCTTCCACGATCCCGGCGGTCAGAGAGCCCCTGTCCTGCATGCTGCGCGACGCCGCCCGGGACTTCCCGGACCGGGTGGCCCTGGACTTCCTGGGCGCGACCACCACCTACTCCCAGCTGGAGACCCAGGTGGCGCGGGCCGCGGAGGCCCTGCGGGGCCTGGGGGTCGGGCGCGGGGACGTCGTCGGGGTCATTCTTCCCAACTGCCCTCAGCACGTGGTCGTGGCCTACGCGGCCTGGCGCATCGGGGCGATCGTGGCCGAGCACAACCCACTGGCGCCCGCCGCCCAGCTGCGCGAGCAGTTCCACATTCACCGCGGGCGCGTCATCATCGCCTGGGAGAAGACCCTCGAGCGCCTCGTGGCGGCGGTGGGTTCCCTGGAGGCGGCGGGCCTGGGAGGTCTGAGCGTGTACTCGGTGGACCTGTCCCGTCATCTTCCGTTGCGCAGCCGCCTGGCCCTGAGGCTGCCGGTGGCCGCCGCCCGCACTCAGCGCCGCGAGCTGCGCGGCAGGATCCCTGCCGGGGTGCGCTCCTGGGACGACCTGGCCGCCTCCGCCATCCCCTTGGCCACGGGCTTCCCCCTGCCGAGCGTCTCGGAGGCGGCGGCTCTGCTGTACACCGGCGGGACGACGGGCACGCCCAAGGCTGTGTGCCTGACCCATGAGAACCTGCGCTCCAACGCCGAGATGTCCTTGGCCTGGGCGTCTGGCACCACGAGCGCGGGCAAGGAGACCTTCTACGCCGTCCTGCCCTTCTTCCACGCCTTCGGCATGTCCCTGTCGCTGCTGTGCGCGGTGGGGCTGGCCGCCACCCAGGTGGTTCTGCCCAAGTTCGGGGCGGACCTGGTGCTGGCCGCCTGGAAGCGGCGCCCGGCCACCTTCTTCCCCGGGGTGCCGGTCATGTTCGACCGTCTGGTGACCCGGGCTCGGGCCACGGGGACGAACCTGTCCTCCTGCAAGATCGCCGTGTGCGGGGCGGCCCCCAACCCGCTGGCGGTGGCCCAGGCCTGGGAGGAGGCCACCGGCGGCACCATCATCGAGGGCTACGGAATGACCGAGTCCTCCCCCATCATCCTGGGCAACCCGATCTCGCCGGCACGTCGTCCCGGCACCCTGGGGGTGCCCTACCCCTCCACGCAGGTGCGCCTGGTGGACCCTGAGGACGTCGAGCGCGAGGTGGCCCCCGGGGAGGTCGGCGAGCTGCTGGCCCGCGGCCCTCAGGTGTTCTCCGGCTACTGGGACAACCCCGAGGAGAGCGCCGAGGTGCTGCTGGACGGGGGCTGGCTGCGCACGGGCGACCTGGTGCGCCAGGAGGCAGACGGCTTCTACGTCATCGCCGACCGCCGCAAAGAGCTCATCATCTCCGGGGGCTTCAACATCTACCCCACGGAGGTGGAGGCAGCGGTCCGCTCGATGCCGCAGGTGGAGGAGGTCGCCGTCGTCGGGCTGCCGGCCGAGGCCGGCAACGAGTCCGTCGTCGCCGCGATCCTGCCCAAGGAGGGCCAGACGGTCACCCTGGAGCAGGTGCGCGAGTGGGCGGCCAAGAACCTGTCCAACTACGCCCTGCCGCGCCAGATCGCGATCCTGACCGAGATGCCCCGCTCCCAGATCGGCAAGGTGCTGCGGCGCGTGGTGCGCGACGAGCTCCTGGCGGCCCGGGAGGCCGCCTCCGGGGCGGCGACGGCGGCGGCCGTGTCCATCGTCGAGCACTTCCCCGGCAGGGGTGAGCGCAAGGACGGCGGTCAGCAGGAGGGCGGCCAGGACGGCAAGGCCGGGCCGCATAACAACACAGCTTCCCGCTGAGGGCCCGACTTCAGATCGCAGCCGTTCCAGATCACCCGACTGCTCCCACCCACAGCCCGATTCGACTCCACAGACATGACTGACAGCACGACCAACGCCGCCGCCTCGCCACCGCAGGCCACCCAGGACCACCGCCACTACCTGCGCCCGCACTACCAGCCCGGTATCCCCGCGGCGATCGAGGTTCCTGATGCGCCGCTCAGCGAGCTGCTGGAGACGGCGGCGCGTTTCTACCCCGACCGGGTCGCCATCGACTTCCTGGGTGCGGCCATGACCTACCGCGAGCTGCTGGAGGCCTCGGAGCGGGCGGCGCAGGTGCTGCGGACCTCGGGGGTGCACAGGGGCGACCGGGTGGCCCTCATCATGCCGAACTGTCCGCAGCACGCCGTGGCCCTCTACGGGGCGCTGCGCATCGGTGCGGTCGTGGCCGAGCACAATCCGCTGGCGCCCGCCGAGGAGATCCGCTCCCAGCTGGATGCTCACGGGGCCCGGGTCGTCATCGTGTGGGAGAAGGGCATCGATCTCGTCACGGATGCGGCCGCTGGTTCGCGCTCCGGCGACGTGCTCCAGGGGCGCACGGTCTTCAGCGTGGATCTGTCAGCAGCGATGCCGGTGCGCCTGCGCGCCGCGCTGCGTCTCCCGGTGGAGCGGGCCCGCCAGCAGCGGGCCGCCTTCCGGGCCCAGAGCCTGCCTGCGGGGGTGCGCTCCTGGGACAAGGAGGTGGCTGGCGCTCACCGGATCCCCTCGCGCTTCCCCTACCCGGCCGGTTCCGACGTGGCGGTCCTGCTGCACACCGGCGGGACGACCGGCACACCTAAGGCGGCGATGCTCACGCACACCAATCTGCGGGCCAACGCCAACCAGGCCATCGCCTGGGTGCCGATGCTGCACGAGGGCGGGGAGAACTTCCTGTGCCTGCTGCCCTTCTTCCACGCCTTCGGGCTGACCTTCAACCTCTTCTGCGCGGTGCAGAAGGCCGCCACCCAGGTGATGCTGCCGAAGTTCTCGGTGGGTCAGGTGCTCGCGGCGCACGAGCGGCGCCCCTTCACCTTCTTCGTCGGCGTGCCGGTCATGTTCGAGCGGATCCTCGACGGCGCTCAGAAGCGGGGCACGAACCTTGGCACCCTGCGCTACGGAGTGTGCGGGGCGGCCCCGATGCCGCCGGAGGTCGGGGCCCGATGGGAGAAGGCGACCGGCGGCTTCTTCATCGAGGGCTACGGCATGACCGAGACGAGCCCGATCGTCGCGGGCACGCCCATGGGGCCCTCGCGCCGCCTGGGCGCTCTGGGGCTGCCCTTCCCGTCCACGGACGTGCGCGTCGTGGACCCCGAGGACCCGGACCCCGACCGGGAGGTTCCCGACGGCGAGCCGGGCGAGCTGCTGGTGCGCGGCCCCCAGGTCTTCGCCGGCTACTGGGAGGACGAGGCGGCCACGCAGGCCGCGATCCTGCCAGGAGGGTGGCTGCGCACGGGCGACATCGTGCGCCGGGAGGACTCCTTCCTGTGGATGGCCGACCGCAAGCGCGAGCTGATCCTCACCGGCGGCTTCAACATCTACCCCAGTCAGGTGGAGACGGCGATCCGCTCCATGACGGGCGTGGCCGACGTCGCCGTGGTGGGGCTTCCCGACGGCGCTATGGGCGAGCTCGTGTGCGCCGCCGTGGTTCTCGCCGAGGGGACCGCGCCGGGGTCGGTGACCCTGGAGGCGGTGCGGGAGCACGCCGAGCGGACGGTCCCGCGCTACGCGCTGCCGCACCGCCTGGAGATCGTCAAGGAGATGCCGCGCTCCCAGATCGGCAAGATCCTGCGTCGCGTCGTGCGCGAGCGGGTGCTTGAAAGAGCCGCGGAAGAGGGCTGAGCAGCCGCGGTACCGGTCGCCTTTGAGCCCACCCGGGGCTTACAGGGCCAGCGCCCGCTCCCAGGGCTCGACGTCGCCGGGGACGACCCGGAAGATCGGGTGCGCCTCAAGCCGCTCCGGCAGGGGCAGGAGCTCGGGGGCACGTCCAGCCAGCTTGGCCTCCAAATGCCTGCGCTCCAGGTCCATCTGCCCCTCGGTGACCGTCAGGCTGACGCCGACGCACTCCGGCTCAGGGACGTCAATACGGGTGGTGTCAAAGCGGTAGCCGCGCCAGACGGCCTCCTCGCGCAGCCCCCACAGGTAGGCGCCCACCGCCACCACCGGGGTGACCGGATCAGGGGCGGCACGGAAGCGTTCGAGCTGGGGGTGGTTACGGTAGCCGCGGGTGCGTCCGGCCAGGACCGCCTGGGCCAGGAGTGTCTCGCGCCAGCAGGCCACCAGGCCCGCACGGTCCAGGTGGCTCGGGTGCAGCGACCACATGCGCATCGCGGGCGCGCCCTGCTAGTTCTCAGAGCAGCCCGGAGGCGACCAGGACCTCACGCAGGGCGGCGACCTCGGTCTCCTCGGCGCGCACCAGGGGAAGGCGCAGGGAAGGGCTGGGCAGGCGTCCTTGGAGGTGCAGGGCCTCCTTGGCCATGACGGCCCCCTGCCCGCCACCCATGATGGCGTGGACCAAGGGGCGCAGGCTCCGGGCGAGGGTGCGGGCGCTGGCCAGGTCCCCGGCGTCAACGGCGCCGATCATCTGGCGCCAGGAGTGGGCATCGGCGTGGGCGGCCACGGAGATGACGCCGGAGGCGCCGTGGGTGAGCCAGGCGAAGTTGAGGCCGTCGTCACCGGAGTAGTACTCCAGGCCGGTGGACTCCATGCGGCGGAATCCCTGCTCGACGTCACCGGTGGCGTCCTTGACGGCCTTGACGCGGGGGTTCTCGGCCAGGCGCGCCAGGGTCTCCTCGGTGATCTTCACGCCGGTGCGCCCGGGGATGTCGTAGACCATGACGGGCAGGTCGGTGGCCTCCACGACGGCGTTGATGTGCCGGTAGACGCCCTCCTGGCTGGGGCGGTTGTAGTAGGGGGCGTTGATGAGCAGGCCCTCGGCGCCGGCCTCCTGAGAGGCCACGCCGATGCGCACCGCGTGGGCGGTGTCGTTGGAGCCGGCGCCGGCCATAACCATGGCGCGCCCGGCCAGGGCGTCCTTGACCTGACGGATCAGCTCCTGCTTCTCCGGGGTGTGGGTGGTCGGGGACTCACCGGTGGTGCCTGACAGGAGGATCAGGTCGGCGCCGTCATCGACCAGGCTGACCGCCAGGGCACGAGCGGCGTCGAAGTCGACCTCCCCACTGGGCGTGAAGGGGGTGACCATGGCGACGCCGACGGAACCGAAGCTGCGGGAGGGGGCTGCGCTCATGGCGCCACCCTAACGCGGACCGGGCGTACGGAAGATGCGTTCTCACGATCTGTCAGATAGGCGGGCAGCGGACAGACTACAGGCCGATTATGTCCGAATGGGACGACTTTGAAGTCCCCGGCCCTCACCACTGCTGGGTCGGAACCCCTCCGACCTGCACAAACGCAATCTGGCTCCGTGAAACGCTCCAGTCAAAGTCGTCCCATTCGGACACTTTCCCGCCACGCGCCTTGCCACCGAGCATTCTCCAGGCCTTGTGCCCACGGCGCCCGGGCCTCCGACACCGATATGCACAAGGTCCTAGGCTCGAGTCATGGACTCCTCGACCCCCGCAAGCTTCTCGCCTTCCGGCAGCCGGGACGACTCTGTTCTGGGCGCTGATCCGCTGGCCGGACTCGGCTCCGACCTGAACACGCGCGCACCTCACCAGCACTCCCCCGGCACTCATGACCTGCATGATCACGACGACTCCCAGGCACCAGGGGGATTCGTGCGCCCTGCTAGGGCGGCGGACCTGACGGCGATCGGGCAGGTCCAGGCCGCCACCATGCTCGCCTCCCTGGAGGCCGGCCACACCGCCGAGCACAGTGCCCCGCTGCCCGAGGGCGTGCGGGCGATGATCGCCGCCCCCGTCATCGCGGCGGGCTGGGAGACGGCGGTGACTGAGCCGCCTTCACCCGAGCACCACGTCCTGGTGGCCACCACCGCCCAGGCGGATGCTGCGAGCCGGACGGTGGTGGGTCTGCTGGGCCTGGCCCCCACCCAGTCCATGGACGCCGAGGGGCACGTCGACGAGGCCGGGGTACGGGCCGTGGAGGTCACGGCCCTGGGCGTGGAGCCGGCCAGTCAGCGCCGCGGGCACGGCTCCCGGCTCCTGGCTGCGGCCGTGGACCTGGCCCGGCAGGATGGCGCCAGGGCGCTCGTGGCCTGGGCGGTGCGCGGGGATCAGTCGGTCAGCCGGCTCCTGTCCTCGGTCGGCATGGCACCCACCGGGGCGCACCGGGTGCTCGGTGTCGGCGAGGGCATCACAGAGGACTGCTGGGCGGCCTCGCTGTGAATCCAGCCGCATTCATTGAGACTTATTCACGCACCCATTGAAGGTTCTGTGACCTGTGCAGATGCTGGCGTCGGCTAGCCCTACGAATAAGCCTCATTTGACCAAATTCCAGTAAGGCGTCGCGAGTTCACCTGCGCAAGAAAGGCCACTAAGAAGTCGCCGGCACAGAGAAGGAACCCAACCACGCCACACAAAAAGGCGCGCCAGACACCCCTTTGAATAACCTTCAAGATCACACATCACTACCACCCGAAACTCGAATTGTTTCGACGTACGCACCTCGCTGAAATCCTAGCCTTTTATACAGGGAGAGAACTCGACCCTCCTCCACATATGCGGAGACTTCAACAACGCGACGCCCCGAAACTCCCGACAACTTCTCCGCCGCCTTTGCAGCGCGAATGAGAAGTGCGCTTCCCACATGCTTCCCACGGGCATCGGGGAGCACAGCCAACGAGGCCACTCTCGGGCACTCGCCGATCCAAGGCGAGTCGACACAAACGACGGCGATCATGCGACCCGTTCGCTCGAACGCCCCAAACCAACATAGAGCGTTTGAATCACGCGGCCATACTGATGCCGACGGAAACGCACAGCGAAGCACTATTTCAATATCAGAACACCATTTCTTGGGATCTATCTCAGAGATATCACAATAGTCAGAGACGTCCGGTTCTTGGAGCACTTCGCAACACTCCGCCCCATCCTCATGCCATAGCCAGATCCATGGACGCAAAACCAAGGAAACAGAACATTCAGAGAGCTCGGACATGGCATTGAAAACACCCGCAGGGGCAGTAATTTCCGCTACCACCCCTAACTTTCTTTGAGACATCAGACACCGAAGTAAAGACGTCACATCAGCAACATCCCCATCTCCGACACCCACACAGTGCCCAAACTCATCAACATACCCAGCCAGCACTGCCGACTCGTAGCCATAAGCCGAAAACATATCTTTAGGCCCAGTCGTACACACATCCAAGAATACAGATCTCGTCTTCACTTCCTCCAGAGGGACGAGGTGGGCCGCCACATCATTAATACCCATACCTTACCACCCTAGCTAAACACAATATCGGGACGAACCTTTCCCTCGCTCATCGCATCTGATGCCAAATGCCTCTGAATACGCATCCGACATAACATCACAAGTGCATATCCTACTGTGGCCAACACAATCAAAATTGCGATCATCGCCAGAAGGAACAGGTTGGCCATATAAAACACATTCGCCGCCAGCAAGAATAAAAACGAAAGATCAACAGCACTCCTCAGGCTCGCCAGCAGCCCGACGGGGACAACACGCCCTTTTTCAATCTTCTCGAACGATGAGAAAATAGACCACGCCGCTAAGCTAACTGTAATCAAAGCAGCGACATTATAGGACGCATCGATCTTGTGGGTTACGAGATGAGAAAATACAGTGAAGCAAATCACCAAATTTAGAATACTAGTAACAATAAGAGCTCGCTCAAGTCCTGGATTAGAAACTCTCACCCCCAAATACAAGTCACTTGACTTTGATATGACATACTTTTGATCACTTATCAGCAGGCCAGATTCCCCCCTATGTGACACGATCGCCTGCTCAGGGGTCATCGTTGCTTTGACTGGCGAATGACGACAAGAATCGCTGACCTCAAGAACCATAGAATCCGCAAAATCCACGCCGTCAGGGCACATTATTTTAACATAATGCTCCCGCGCGCAGGGAAATGAGGGAAGCAGGAAATGAAGTTGTCCTTTAATATTTCCCAGCTTCATTGCATACCGTTCTTTTCGCCTCCACAGCAGACGAAATCCTCGACGCTCCTTTTTTTGGCTCCGTTCACATGAAGAACTTCGGCGCTCCCCATCACCGTCCTCGGGTCGGACTCTCTCACTCATGGCATTCGGAGAACTTGACACAGCAGTCGTAATGGAATACTTTACAATAGTGTGTTCAGACGCACCCGACACATCAAGATTTACGGTAGCAATGTAGTTCTCTGCCGCACATTCAATCATCGAGTCAATTTGACCCGAACTTTCGCCACTTCCAGGCAAGCCCGAAGGAGAATTTAACGAACCTCCACGATCCTGCTTCATTCGAGTATTGATTTTTCCACTAACAGACTCTATGCATTCATCCAGCTCACTTGCTCCGCTAGATTGTTCCGGCATCAGGCGCGAAGCAATTATGAGGTCCCACGGCGACACATCCATCTCCCCCCACCTCAATGAGATAGGCGTGTTCGACTCCACCGCATCAAATTCAACCATTGCCTCCCGACGCCAAACAAACAACGGAACCGGGAGTACTGGCTGAGATGACAGCCCACACTGAGACGCAATTTTTCGTAAACTGACTAAATCGAGATCTAGCGACACCCGCCGCACGGTGCGCTCCTGATCCAACACAGTTACCTTTTCAACTCTTCGATACACCCATGACGTGTCGCTGACCAAGGCATCAAGGAATCTAGCCTCGCAGGCTGATTTGGAAAAAGACGATCCAGAAGAAACCATGATATTATAGTAACTGCCCAATCCAATACAGAGGTAGCCACGCGTATGACATCGATCACACAGCGGTCGATATCGGCGTGAGCACGTCCTCCTTGTAAAGCAAGGTAGGAACGACACCGCTGATGGCAATCAAGAACAACACCCATGATCCGCAAGCAGTCTGTGCAGGATCCATCAAGTGCTTACTGCGCTGATCCTTGAGAGCCGAGAGTGAGTACGCCACCATAATCATTACCTACGACTGAGCGCCGCAGATCTGACTGAAACCCAGAAGTGACCATATTACTATAGTTAAACCGCCAGCAACCTTACTCGGGTATGAACGGCAATATTTTCTCCATGCCTTATCCGAGGATTTGAGAATCATCCTCCCGCATTCTGCGTTTGAACGGCGTCATCTTTTGAGCCACGCATCAAAGAAAGAGCGCAAACTACGATAGGAAGTCGACCCCTAAACTTACAAGTCGAGCAGGGCGTCCAGGCCGATGGTCAGGCCGGGGTGGTTGGAGACCTGTCGCACGGCGAGGACTACGCCGGGCATGAAGGAGGCCCGGTCGAAGGAGTCGGTGCGGATGGTCAGCTGCTCACCGGGGTTGCCCAGCACGACCTCCTCGTGAGCGGTCAGCCCCCGCAGGCGCACGGCGTGGACGTGGACGCCGTCGACCACCGCCCCGCGAGCGCCGTCGGGGTCGGCCTGGGTGGCGTCCGGCATGGCACCCAGGCCCGCCTCGGCGCGGGCCGCGGCGATGCCCTGGGCGGTGGCGACCGCAGTGCCCGAGGGCGCGTCAACCTTGTTGGGGTGGTGGAGCTCGATGACCTCGGCGGACTCGAAGTAGGGGGCGGCCTTCGCGGCGAAGCTCATGGCCAGCACGGCGGACAGGGCGAAGTTCGGGGCGATGAGGACGCTGCGGCCGGCGGCCTCGGGGCGGGCCAGGTGCTCGCGGACGCGCCCGTAGGACTCCTCGGTCCAGCCGGTGGTGCCCACGACGACGTCCACTCCGGCGTCGAGCAGGGCGTGGACATTGGCCTCGGTGACACTGGGGACGGTGAAGTCGATGGCGACGTCGGCGCCCGCCAGGTGCTCGGCGTCGAGGGCGTCCCCCACGTCCAGGCGGGCCACGAGCTTAAGGCCCTCGGCGTCTTCCACCGCCTTGCAGACGGTCGATCCCATGCGCCCGGCGGCGCCCACAACAGCTACGCGAATCGTCATGGCCCCACCCTAGCGACTGGCCGGCCCACGGCGTGGGCCGTCTTACTGACCGTCCCCGAGCAGACCGGGGCGGATGAGCTCCAGCCAGCGCCGCCGGACCTCGGCGGAGCCCTCGCCGGGGTAGAAGACCATGAGGATGTAGAGGTCGGAGACGGTGAGGTCGCGTCGCAGCCGGCCGCTGGAGCGCCCCGCCTCGATGAGGCGCCCCAGCGCCTCGGTGGCGCGAGTCTCCGGCTCGGCGTACTCCACCTCCGCCCCCAACGCCCGAGCAACACTCTTGGCGGCATGGCTCCGGGAGATCATCTCCAGGGCCCGTCCCAGGAAGCCCAGGAGCTCCTGGTCGGCGTCGGACCGGCCCGCCTCGACGCGTTCCCAGGCGCCCTGGGCGTCATCGGCCAGGGCCTCGACGTACTCGTTGACGACCGCCGCGAGCAGGTCCGCCTTGTTGGGGAAGTGCCGGTAGAGCGTGCCCACGGCCACGCCGGCCACCCGGGCGATCTCCCCCATGGCGACCTCAGTGCCCTGCTCGGTGACCAGCTGCCTGGCGGCCCCCAGGATGGCGGTGCGGTTGCGCACCGCGTCGGCGCGCCTCGAAGTAGCGCCCTGTGCTGGCACCGCTGCCTGCTCGCCCGCGTCATGCGTCGCCCGTGGCACACCCCTCATCCTCCCGTCGTGTTCCATACCGCGCCGAGCATCTCAGTTGCACGAAGATGAATCTGCATTCACGATAGTACTTGAACGATGATTCATGTTAGCGAGAGGAAGCGCTCTGATGACCACCACCACGCCCACAGGCGTTCCCACGGCCTCCACCAAGACCTTTCCCGCAAGCGCTGCGAACCGCGGTGCTACCCGCACCGCGCTGGTCACCGGCGCCTCCTCCGGCATCGGCGAGGACACCGCCCGCAAGCTCCAGGCACTGGGCTACGTCGTCTACGGGGCGGCCCGCCGCACCGACCGCCTCCAGGCCCTGGCCACCGACGGCATCCGTCCGCTGACCATGGACGTCACCGACGACGCCTCCATGACCGCCGGCGTGGACCGCATCCTGGAGGAGACCGGCCGCATCGACGTGCTGGTCAACAATGCCGGCTACGGCTCCCACGGGGCCATCGAGGACGTCCCAATCGACGAGGCCCGTCGCCAGTTCGAGGTCAATGTCTTCGGTCTGGCCCGCCTGACCCAGCTGGTGAGCCCGCACATGCGTGCCCAGGGCTCGGGCACCATCATCAACATCTCCTCCATCGGCGGAAGGCTGACCACACCGTTGGGCGGCTGGTACCACGCCACCAAGTACGCCGTCGAGGCCCTGAGCGACGCCCTGCGCATGGAACTGCGCCCCTTCGGCATCGACGTCGTCGTGGTCGAGCCCGGCGCGATCCGCACCGCCTGGTGGTCGATCGCCGCCGACCACCTGGAGGCGACAGCCGAGGGCAGCGCCTACGCCGATCAGATCCGGGCTGTGGCCGGAGCCATGCGCAGCGAGTCGAACCAGCGGCGCTTCTCCCCGCCGGTGGTCATCGCCCGCACCATCGGCAAGATCGTCACCGCCCGTCACCCTCGGACCCGCTACGCCGTGGGTTTCATGGCGGGGCCCCTCATCGCCGCGCGCCGGATCCTGCCCGACCGCGCCTTCGATCAGCTCATCGGTGCCGCCTTCGGCTTCCGCCGCTGACCAACAGCCTGCCCGAGCCCGTCATCACCTGGGGACAACGACTGGAATCAGCCTGTTGGTGCCCCTCTTCTGGCTCCGGCGGTGCTCCATGAACGGGTCCATGGGCCCCGTCGGTTGTCGGCTACCGTCAGTCGACCGGGCCCACGAGGATGCGGGCGCGCTTCTGCTCCACCAGCCAGGCGGCCATCTCCTGGACCTCCTCAGGGGTGACGGCCTCCAGGCGGCGCAGGTTCTCCCTCATGGAGCGCAGGCGCCCGGTGACGACCTCGGCCCGCCCCAGGCGACCCATGCGCGCCAGGGAGTCCTCTCCCCCGAGCACCATGGCCCCGCGCAGCTGACCGCGGGCACGCATCATCTCCCGCTCGGTGACGCCGCGCTCGGCGAGCTTCTCGAACTCGCCGATCATGACGGCGCACACCTCGTCGACGTCGCCGGGGGCGCAGCCCGCGTAGAGCCCGAAGGCTCCGGCACCGGCGTAGGAGGTGTCGAAGGCGTAGGTGGTGTAGGCCAGGCCCCGCTTCTCACGCACCTCCTGGAACAGGCGTGAGGACATGCCCCCGCCCAGGATGGTGGTGAGCACGCTCATGGCCCAGCGCCGCTCGTCGCGCACGGCGATGCCCTGGCAGGTCAGGTACAGGTGGCTCTGCTCGCTCTCGCGCGGGACGGTGATGTCGTGGACGTCCAGGGGCGCGAAGGGCTCGATCTCGAAGCGGCGCTCGCGCGGGGCGGCGTCGGGCGAGGCGTCCCAGCCGGACGTGGCCAGGTCGGCCAGGACCCGCTCGCAGACCTCGTCGTGGTCGACGGCGCCGGCGGCCGCCACCACGAGGGTGTCGGAGGCGTAGGTGCGCTTGTAGTGCTCCCACACGGCGTCGCGCGGCACCGCGGTGACGGTCTCGTTGGTGCCGCCGATGGGTCGGCCCAGTGGTGTGTCCTCACCGAAGGCGGCGCGGGCGAAGGCCTCCTGGGCGACGTCGGCGGGGTCGTCGGCGGCGTCGGCGAGCTCGGAGACGATGACGCCGCGCTCGGTCTCGACGTCGGTGGGCTCCAGGAGGGAGGAGGTCACCATGTCGGCGAGCACGTCGAGGGCCGACATGGAGTCCGGGGCGAGCACGCGGGCGTAGTAGGAGGTGTGCTCCTTGGAGGTGGCGGCGTTGGACTCCCCGCCGATCATGTCGAAGGCCTCGGCGATGTCGTGGGCGTCGCGCGTGGCGGTGCCCTTGAACAGCAGGTGCTCCAGGAAGTGGGTGGACCCCTCCTGACCGGGTACCTCGTCACGGCTGCCGACACCGAACCACATACCGATCGAGGCCGAGCGCAGCCCCGGCACGGACTCGGTGATGACGCGTACCCCACCGGGCAGGACGGAGCGGCGAGTGAGCGCACCGTCATCGTGCAGGGTCAGCTCGGTGCCGTCACGGCCGGGCCGCCCGCGCCCGAGATCCACCTCGGCGTAGTCGGTCGGGCTCGAGGACTGCCCGGTCGCGGGGGTCGAGGAGGGCTGAGAGGCCGCCGGCCGGGCTGAGCCGGCGCGCATGTCTGGGTTGGTCACCCGCGAAGACTAGCGGGCTAGCGGGCCCACTGTCGTTCCCGCACCAGGCCGCGTCCTGCCGCGCGCAGCGAACGCCCTGCCCGATGACGGCGGTGTCCCCGCCCGGCCCAGAGGACCGAACGGGGACACCGGGGAGATGCGTCAGTGGGCTAGGGCCGCTGAACGGGGCTCACTCCTCCTCGGAGGACTCGGCGCTGCGCATGCGGCGACGGCGCGGACGGCGCTCACGGCGCGGCTGCTCGCCGTCCTCGTTCTTGGCCTCGCGGCGCGGGCCGCCCTCACGGGAGGCCTTGCCCTCGGCCTCGGCGGCGAGCTGCTCGTCGGTGAGGACCGCGTGCAGGCTCAGCTTGCCGCGCTGGTCGATCTCGGCCAGCTCGACCTGGACCTTGTCCCCCACGTTGAGGACGTCCTCGACGTTCTCCACGCGCTTGCCGCCGACGAGCCGGCGGATCTGGGAGATGTGGAGCAGGCCGTCCTTGCCGGGGGTCAGCGAGACGAAGGCGCCGAAGGTCGTGGTCTTGACCACGGTGCCCACGAAGCGCTCGCCGATCTCGGGCATCTGCGGGTTGGCGATGGCGTTGACGGCGTCGCGGGCGGCCTCAGCCGAGGGGCCGTCGGAGGCGCCGATATAGACGGTGCCGTCGTCCTCGACCGTCAGGTCCGCGCCGGTGTCCTCCTGGATCTGGTTGATCATCTTGCCCTTGGGACCGATGACCTCACCGATCTTGTCCACCGGGATGCGCACGGCCAGGACGCGCGGGGCCGTGGGGGCCATCTCGTCGGGGGCGTCGATGGCCTGGGCCAGGACGTCCAGGATGAACAGGCGGGCGTCACGGGCCTGGCCGAGCGCGCCGGCCAGCACCTCGGAGGGCAGGCCGTCGAGCTTGGTGTCCAACTGGAGGGCAGTGATGAAGTCACGGGTTCCGGCGACCTTGAAGTCCATGTCCCCGAAGGCGTCCTCGGAGCCGAGGATGTCGGTGAGGGTGGCCCACTTGGTCTCGCCGTCGATGACCTCATGCATGAGGCCCATGGCGATACCGGCCACGGGCGCGCGCAGCGGCACACCGGCGTTGAGCAGGGACAGGGTGGAGGCGCACACCGAACCCATGGAGGTCGAGCCGTTGGAGCCCAGGGCCTCGGAGACCTGGCGGATCGCGTAGGGGAAGTCCTCGCGGGTGGGCAGGACCGGCACAAGGGCCCGCTCGGCCAGGTTGCCGTGGCCGATCTCGCGGCGCTTGGGGGCGCCCACGCGGCCGGTCTCGCCGGTGGAGAAGGGCGGGAAGTTGTAGTTGTGCATGTAGCGCTTGTGGGTGACCGGGGAGAGGTCGTCCACCTGCTGCTCCATGCGCAGCATGTTGAGGGTGGTCACGCCCAGGATCTGGGTCTCGCCGCGCTCGAAGATGGCCGAGCCGTGCACGCGGGGCAGGACCTCGACCTCGGCGGCCAGGGTGCGGATGTCCTTCAGGCCGCGACCGTCCATGCGCACGCCCTCGGTGAGGGTGCGGTGGCGCACGATCTTCTTGGTCACGGAACGGAAGGCGGCCTTGAGGGCCTTGGTGTCCTCCTCGGTGGGGAAGGACTCGGCGAGCTCGGCCAGGACCTCGTCGCGCACGGCGTCGGTGGCCAGGTCGCGGGCCTGCTTGCCCTCGGTGGCGATGGCGGCGGCCAGGCCGTGGGCCTCGGCGGCCTTCTCGACGGCGTCGTACTGCTCGTCGGTGTAGTCCAGGTAGAGGGGGAACTCGGCGGTGGGCTTCGAGGCGTGCTGGGCGACCTCGAGCTGGGCCTCGCACAGGGCCTTGATGTGGGGCTTGGCGGCCTCCAGGCCCTCGGCGACGACGGCCTCGGTGGGGGCCACGGCCCCGGCGTTGATGAGCTCCCAGGCGTGCTCGGTGGCGCCGGCCTCGACCATCATGATGGCGACGTCGCCGGACTCCAGGACGCGGCCGGCCACCACCATCTGGAAGGTGGCGCGCTGCTGCTCGGAATAGCGGGGGAAGGCCACCCAGTGCCCGTCGATAAGGGCCAGGCGGGTACCGGCCACGGGCCCGGAGAAGGGCAGGCCGGCGATCTGGGTGGACATGGAGGCGGCGTTGATGGCCAGGACGTCGTAGTCGTCGTCGGGGTGGATGGCCAGCACGGTCTCAACGACCTGGACCTCATTGCGCAGGCCCTTGACGAAGGAGGGGCGCAGCGGACGGTCGATGAGACGGCAGGCCAGGATGGCGGCGGTGCCGGCGCGGCCCTCACGGCGGAAGAAGGAGCCGGGGATACGGCCGGCGGCGTACTGACGCTCCTCGACATCCACAGTCAGGGGGAAGAAGTCGAACTGGTCCTTGGGGTGCTTGCCCACGGTGGTGGCGGACAGGACGACGGTCTCACCGTCGAGGTAGGCCATGGCGCTTCCAGCGGCCTGCTTGGCCAGGCGGCCCGTCTCGAAGCGCACCACTCGCTTGCCGAAGGAGCCGTTGTCGATCACTGCCTCGGCGGCGGTGACCTCGGGGTCGTCAATGAACATGAAGTCTCTTTCTCGCGATCGTCGTGCCGGGTCCGTGGCCTTCGATCGAGGCCCACGGAGCCGAGTCCAGCCACACGCAGATCTCCATGATCCAACGGCGCGAGCGCGGTTCCGGAGGCCACCACCGAAAACCGACGGGGCCGGCCGCTCCCCGGGTCTCTTCCCAGGGGCGGACTGCGCCACCTGCGTACTCCTGGCCGGCTCGCACGCTGGGAGAGCATCAATGAGCCGGCGAGTACACGAGGGCACAGCCGCGCAGATTCTATCGTGCGCGGCCTCATGATGCCGATCAGCGCCGCCGGGTGCCGCGTGAGATGGGACGCGCGCAACCGATGACTTCCCGAATCGGCCTCGCCTGATCGTGACAAAGCGGTGGCCAACGGCAAGACGAAGCGGGCACGCGCCCCGCGCCCCGAGACGACATCAAGGCGCTCTCCGCCTCACTGCTTCTGAGCGCGGACGAAGCGCCTCTCAAACTCAAACGCCGTGCGGCCCGGCTCCTCTCCAGAGGGGCCGGGCCGCACGGCTCGAGGCTGTCAGCGCACTCAGCGACGGATGCCGAGGCGGGCGATGAGGGCGCGGTAGCGCTCGATGTCCTCCTTCATGAGGTAGTCGAGCAGGCGACGGCGCTTACCGATGAGCAGGTAGAGGCCACGACGCGAGTGGTGGTCGTGGGCGTGGCCCTTGAAGTGCTCGGTGAGGTTGGAGATGCGCTCGGTGAGGATAGCGACCTGGACCTCCGGGGAGCCCGTGTCACCCTCGTGGGTGGCGTACTCGGCGATGATCTCTTGCTTGCGCTCTGCGGTAACCGACATGCGGACTCCTTCGGGTCTCGTTGCACGGAGCGCCGGGGCAGGTTCTCCCGGGCATGAGGTATCCGTGGCCGATCGACGGCCCGCCAACCTTACCAGCGCCGCATCCCTCCGATCGCGCCAGAGGCTGTGTGAACCGGCACAGTGACAGGCCTGAAGCGGGATGCGGCGGTCAGGCTCCGACGGCGGGCCCTCCCCGAAGGCTCGGCGTGCCCACCGGAGCTACTGCGCGGTGACGTCCTCGGGACGGATCGGCTCGGGGACCGGGACGTCCAGGATCCGGGCGGTGTCCTCGATGTCGGCGCGCATCTGGACCAGGAGCGCATCGAGCCCATCAAAGGCGAGCATGGGGCGCAGGCGCTCGACGAGCTCGATCCCCACCTCCTCGCCGTAGAGGTTGAGGTCGGCTCGCCCCAGGACGTGGGCCTCGACGGTGCGCTGGGGGACGTCGTCGAAGGTGGGATTGGTGCCAATCGAGATCGCGGCGGGCAGCCGCTGGACGCCGCCCCCGTCTCCACCACCGCGAATCAGCCAGCCGGCGTAGACCCCGTCGGGCGGCACGACGCCGGCGGTGGCGGCCTCCAGATTGGCGGTGGGGAACCCGAGCTCGCGGCCGCGGCGCAGACCCCGCACGACGACGCCGCGCAGCCGGTGGGGACGGCCCAGGATCCGGCTGACCTGCCCCATGTTCCCGTCCTTGAGGCACTGACGGATCCAGGTCGAGGACCAGCGCCTCCCCTCGTCGGAGCGGATCTTCGAGACGATCTCGACCTCGAAGCCGTCGGCGCGACCGAGCTGCTCCAGGGTGGCGGCGTCCCCGGAGTTGTGGCACCCGAAACGCACATCGTCCCCGACGACGACCGCGCGGGCACCGAGCAGACCCTCCAGCCAGGTGCGCACGAAGCTCTGCGGGCTCTGGGCGGCGAAGTCGAGGGTGTAGGTGATGACCAGGACCGCGTCGAGGCCGAGGTCCTCCAGGGAGGCCAGGCGGTCGGTCAGGGAGGTGATGAGAGGGAGGTCCAGGCCCGGCTGGTGGACGCAACGAGGGTGGGGGTCGAAGGTGACCGCGACGGCCAGGGGCCGCCGACCGCCGCGGGCGAGCTCGTGGGCCAGCTCGACGACGCGTCCCAGGACCGCCTGATGCCCGCGGTGGACGCCGTCGAAGATGCCCATGGTGACCACGGAACCCGGTCCTCCCGGAGCGCTCAGGTTCGCTGGCACCTGCTCGGCGCCGTACCAGACCTCCACTGTCGCTGTCCCTGCTCTCATCGGCCCGCGGGGCGCACCGCGCCCCTGTCTGCATCCGCACCCGCACACCCCTGCCCGCCCCGCCGGGTCGGGAGAGGCGCTTGTGCGGGACAACCCTGCCACGGAGGCGGCGCCGAATGCGACCCGGCCGCCTCGACACGCCTTGACGCGTTTCGACCGTCGGTCTATTCTCAGCACCGACTGTCAGTCGAATAACGTCGAGAACCGCTCCCGCATCTGGGAAAGAGGCCGCGAGGCCGGAGAGAGCCCCCAAGGAGGCATGCTGTCATGCTGATGCGACTTCTCAAGGCGGACCTGGCGCGCGGCGCCGTTGTGGCCGCCACCCTGACCGCCCTCATCGCCCTGGCGGCCACACTGATGTCGGCCGGAACGTCCTTGGTCGTGGACAGCCTGTCGGCAACGCACCGGCTTTCCCAGCGGGCCAGGCTGCCGGACCTGGTGCAGATGCACACCGGCCGGATCGACGACAACACCTTGCAGGCCATCGACCACTGGGCTGAGGCGCGCAGTGACGTCACCGACCACGAGGTCATCAGGACCCTGCCGGTGGCGCGCCAGGAGCTGTCTATCAACGGCGTCAACCAGTCCGAGTCCTACAACGAGCCCGCCTTCGTCACCTCCCCCAAGCGTTTCGACCTCCTGCTCGACGACGACGGCAACCCCGTGGACCCGGGGCCGGGGGAGGTGGTCCTGCCGATCCACTACCGGGTGATCAAGGCCGCCGACGTCGGTGACGCCGTCACCGTCACCGCCGGAGGCAGGACGACGACGCTGACTGTGGTGGGTTTCGCGCGCGACGCCGAGATGAATGCCGCCATGATCCCCTCCAAGCGCCTCGTGGTCTCACCTGAGGACTTCTCCGTTCTGGAGCAGCGGCTCACTGAGCCCGAGTACCTCATCGAGTTCACCCTGACCGACTCCGCCCGTCCCGGCAGAGTCATCGACGCCTACGAGGAGGCGGGCCTGCCCAGCACCGGCGTCAGCATCAGCGCCTCGATGATCCAGTTCATGAACTCACTCAACGTCATGCTCATCGTGGCCGTGGCCCTGGTGGTGGCGATCGTTCTGGCCGTTGTCGCCATTCTCGCCCTGCGCTACGCGGCCCTGGCGGCCATCGAGACGGACCTGGCGCAGATCGCCGTGCTCAAGGCGATCGGGGCGCCGTTGAGCCGGATACGCCGTCTCTACGTGGTCAAGTACCTGGCTCTGTCAGCGCTGGGGGCAGCCCTGGGCTACGCGGCCGGCCAGCCCCTGGCCGCCGCCCTGGAGACCCCAACAACCCTCTATCTGGGTCGGCCTCCGACAACCCTCTGGAGCGTAGGGGCGCCCATCCTCACAGTTCTGGTCCTGACCCTCGGAGTCATCGGCTTCACCTGGTTGGCTCTGGGACGCATCGGACGCATCTCGGCCATTGAGGCCCTGCGCAGCGGCACCAGCGCCTCCCTGCGCCCGCGCCGGCAACGCTGGAGGCTGTCGGGGCTACGCCGTCTTCCGGTCCAGGTGTGGCTTGGCGCGCGTGAGGCGCTGCGTCCTTCCAACGCTCTGCTGCTCGGCGTCCTGGCTCTGTGCACCCTCACCATGGTGCTGCCGGCGAATGTCGCCACCACTCTGAGCAACCCGCAGATCGCCACCTATCTGGGAGCCGGCCAAGCAGATCTGCGCATCGACGTGCGTTCCGGGGTTCAGGACCTGGCCACTGTGGAGAAGAGGATCGACTCCGACCCTCGCGTCACCCGGCACGCCACGATACTGCGCCGTAGCTACAAGATGGCCACGACCGCCGGCGGTTGGGAAACGGTGCTCATCGATATCGGGGACCACGAGGCCTTCCCCATGAAGTACCTCTCCGGGCACGGCCCCACCACGAACGACGAGATCTCTCTGTCCTACAGCCAGGCCCAGGTCACAGGCGCTAAGGAAGGATCCACCGTCACCGTCCAGACCGCCGACGGGAAGAAGGACCTCACGGTCACCGGCGTCTACCAAGACATCACCAACAACGGGAAAACCGCCAAGGCCACCTTCGACGATGGTGCTCCCGCCCTGTGGCAGATCATCTACGCCAACTTCCGCTCCTCCGACCAGGCCAGTGCCGTCGCCCGGGACCTGCGGCAGGAGTATCCGGGAGTTCAGGCGATCGGCATGAACCAGTACGCCTCCCAGTTCTTCGGGGCCACCGGCTCCCAGGTCCGACTCATCACCACAATGGCCTGCGTCATCGCACTGGGGCTGTCCTTCCTCATCACGGTGCTGTTCACCGTGCTCATCGTCTCGAGGGAGCGGCCTCAGATCGGTGTCCTCATGGCACTGGGCTCCACCCGACGAGACATCGCGGGACAGTACCTCATCCGTTTCGGCGTCCTGGCCCTGACCGGTATCGCGCTGGGACTCCTGGCAGCCTTCACGCTGGGAAGCTCCACGATCGGGGCGCTCATGGCCACGCGCGGAGCCCCCGACCTCGAGCTCCTACCGAACCCGTGGCTAGTGGGGCTGGCTCTTCCCGCGGCGCTGCTGGCCACCGTCGCCGGCGCCGTCGCTCTGGCCCTCACGCGCCTGCGCGCCATGCCCCTGACCATAACCCTGACCACCGGCGAGTAACGAGTAAGGAGAGACACAATGCGCGCCTCCACCCCACCGCGCACCGGCTCAGCAGTCGCACAGCCGGCCGGCCCCGCAGGCGACGGACAACCCGCTCTGCGGGCCCGGCACCTGTCCAAGAGCTACCACTCCCCCGTCCTGCGAGACCTCGACCTGGAGGTCGAGCAGGGGCAGTTCGTCGCCATCATGGGCCCCTCCGGGTCCGGGAAGTCCACCCTCCTGCACTGCCTGAGCGGCATGGACCGGCCCGATGCCGGCTCGGTGCTCCTGGGCGGTACTGACATCACGAGCCTGAATGAGAAGGAGCTGGCGGCGCTGCGACTGACGCGCTTCGGATTCGTCTTCCAGCAGGCGCACCTCATGACCACCCTGTGCCTGCTGGACAACATCGTCCTGCCCGGGTTCCTGGCGGGTCTGCGTCCGCGCTCAGAGGTCACGTCGCGTGGGGAGGAGCTCATGGAGCGCATGGGGATCGCCGACCTGGCCGCCAGCGGCGTCACCGAGGTCTCCGGCGGCCAGCTGCAGCGCGCCAGCATCTGCCGGGCCCTCATCAACGACCCCGGGATCGTCTTCGCCGATGAGCCCACCGGTGCGCTCAACTCCACCACCGCCCTGCAGATCCTCGACCTGCTCGGGGAGATTCACGCCTCGGGAACGACTCTGGTCATGGTCACCCACGACTCCCAGGTGGCGGCCCGGGCGGACCGGGTCCTGGTGCTCGTGGACGGGCGAATCATGGAGGACCTCTCCCTGGGCAGGTACGAGGCGGTCAAGGGGCCCTCGCGCCTGGAGACGATCACCGAGGCCCTCCAGCGCCGCAGCGTGTGACGGGGCCGGGTCAGTGGCCTCCGCAGCCGCAGCCGCCGCCGCTCGAGGTGGGCGCGGAGACGTCGCGCAGGCCCAGCAGGTTGCCGGCCTTGTGCCCGGGAGTGACGCCCTGCGGCGCCCCCGCCCCCAGCGCCGTCGTCACCGCGGAGGCGATGGCGACGGCGTCGATGGCCTCCGAGGAGGTCTGCGCGGGCTCGGGCCGGTAGCCCTCACCCACCGGCTGGGCGACTGCGGGAGCGGCGGCCCGCTCGTCCTGCTCATTGCGCTTGCCGTGCCCGCCGCATCCGCAGCGGCATCCGCCGGTCTGGCTCATCATGTCTCCTCACGAAATGGTGCTCATCGAGTGTGCTCGCGCCGGACTGGCCGGTGGCCCGTGTACGCGTCTCAGGCCGGGTCCAGGACCAGCACCGGGCGCGCACGCGGACCCTGGTGCCTCAACAGTGCCACGAGGCGCCCACCGGAGGCGAATCCGGCCACGACACGCTGCTCAGCCGCCCCCGGGGAGGCCTGCGGCCACCGGGTCTCGGGTGCCTCGGCCCGCTTCAGGACCGCGGCGTCGAGAGGCCGGCCGTAACGCAGTGCGTGCGCCTCGTCCTGGCTGAGGACCAGCCGCTCGAAGCAGCGCCGGGCGACCTCCTCCAACGGGACCGTGGTGACCCCGTGAGGCTCGGGGGCCGAGGCGTCGGCCTCGACCTGGGCGGACAGGTCCGCCAGGGTGTGGGCCTCGTCGATATCGAAGGGGCCGACTGCGGTGCGCCGCAGCGCGGTCAGATGAGCTCCGCAGCCCAGTGCCCGCCCCAGGTCGCGGGCCAGGGCGCGCACGTAGGTGCCGGAGGAGCAGGAGACCAGGATGTCGATGTCAACAGCTTCCACCGTCCCTGAGCCGTCGCCCCAGGCGCCGTCACCGTCGACGATCGCCTTGCGGGGCTCTCCGGTCAGGCGCAGCTCGTGGATGGTGACGGGTCTGGCCCGCAGCTCGACGTCCTGCCCGTCACGGATGCGTTGGTATGCTCGCACGCCGTCGACCTTGATGGCGGAGACGGCGCTGGGCACCTGCTGGATCGGCCCGGTCAGGGCGGTGAGCGCCTCCTGGAGGCGGTCCTCGGGCAGGTCCTCGATCCGGCAGCCGCGGGTCGCGGTGATCTTCCCGTCAGCGTCCTCCGTCGTGGTCTCCGCCCCAAGGCGAGCGGTGGCCTCGTAGGTCTTGTCGGCCCCCACCAGGTAGGTGAGGAAGCGGGTGGCGCGCCCGATGCCCAGCAGCAGCAGGCCGGTGGCCATGGGGTCGAGGGTGCCGGCGTGCCCCACCTTGCGGGTGGCGGCCAGGCGGCGGGTGGCGCCGACGACGTCGTGGCTGGTCAGTCCCTGGGGCTTGTCCACCACGAGGACCCCGTCGGCGGCCGTGACCGCGCCGCGGGGGACGTCGGGGCGACGACGTGCGTGTTCGTGGCCGCTATCGGGGCCCGTCCTGTGCACCAGATCTAACCGCTCGGAGGCCGTCACAGGTCCTCGGCGTCCGTTGCGGATTCCTGGTCGACCTCCTCGGCCTCACGGTCGCCGTCCTCGGCCTCCTCATCCTCCTCATCGTGGCGGTAGGGGTCGGCGTCACCGGCGTAGGTGGCCCCCTCGGCGACCTTGGCGATCTGGGCGTCGCGCACCCGGGCCTGAGCCAGGGCGTCCTCCAGGGTCTTGGCGGTGGTGGGAAGGGCATCGAGCTGGAAGGACAGTGAGGGGGTCAGGCGGATACCCAGCGCCTTGCCGACCTCGGAGCGGATGAGTCCCTTGGCTGAGCGCAGCGCCTTGGCCGTCTCCTCCCGCTCCTCATCGCTACCGTAGACGGTGTAGAAGACGGTGGCCTGCTGGAGGTCCCCGGTGACGCGGACGTCGGTGATGGTGACGAAGCCCAGGCGCGGATCCTTGATGCGCCCCTGAAGGAGACGGGCCACCGTCTCGTGAATACGGTCGGCGACCTTGCGGGCGCGGGCGGCGTCGGCCATGGCGGAGCTCCTTCATGTGCGGGGTCCGGGCCTGTAAAGCCCGGGGCTGAGCGATCGGGACCGATCGGCGCGCCGTCCTCGCCCGAGAAAGAGCGAACCCTTCCGAGGCGGTCCAGTGCGCCTCACTATGCTACGCGGAGCGGCGACACGGTCACTGCAGCCATCCCCGAGCGCGAACGGATCAGGAACAGATCACAATGAGCTCCTCCCCCGGTGCATCCTCCTCGAAAGACGGCCCCACCGCTACGCCACCGGCCCTTCCTGACGCCGCGGCGACCTCGGCGTCAGGGACGCTCGATAGCACTGGGATGGCTCTGGTCATCGGCTGCTACACCCTGTGGGGCGTCTTCCCCCTCTACTTCCACCTCCTCTCGGCCGCCGGCAGCGTGGAGATCATCGGTCACCGGATCCTCTGGACGCTCGTGACCTGCCTGATGCTCACCGCGCTGCGGCGCCGCTGGGCGCAGCTGGTCCACGTGGTGCGCTCACCGCGCCTGCTGGGGATGCTGGCCGTCTGTGGGCTGCTGGTCTCGGTCAACTGGCTCGTCTACGTCTACGGCGTCAACAGCGCGCGCACGGCCGACGCCGCCCTGGGCTACTTCATCAACCCGTTGGTGACGGTGGCCCTGGCCTCACTGGTGCTGCATGAGCGGTTGCGCCCCGCACACCGGGTCTCGATCGCGCTGGCGGGCGCCGGAGTGGCCCTTCTCGTGCTGCTTCAGGGCTCGCTGCCGTGGATCTCCCTGGCGCTGGCCTTCTCCTTCGCCCTGTACGGGCTGGTCAAGAAGCAGCTCGGGCCTGATGTGGACGCTCTGACCGGGCTGACGGTGGAGAGCACCGTCGTGGCTCCAGCCGCGCTCGCCTACCTGGGCCACATGGCTTGGCAGGGTCAGTCGGCCTGGCAGGCTCCTGGTCAGGGCTGGCCGATGATGGCGCTGCTCGTGGTGGCCGGCCCGGTCACGGCGGTGCCCCTGCTGCTCTTCGCCGCCGGGACTCGGCGTGTGCCGTTGTCGGTGGTGGGGATGAGTCAGTACATCGCTCCGACCATCCAGTTCCTGCTGGCCTGGGGAGCCTTCCATGAGCGAATCTCTCCGGCCCGCTGGGCGGCCATGGTGCTGGTGTGGGCGGCGGTCGCGGTCTTCATCGGCGACGCAGTGCGCCAGCTCATTCGCCGTCCTCGTCCTCGTTAGCCTCCGGCAGGCCGGCCTGGGGGCCGAAGCGCTCCAGGAGCGGTCCGATGATGTCCATCGGCAGGGGGAAGACGACCGTGGAGTTCTGGTCGGCACCGAGCTCCAGGAGGGTCTGCAGGTAGCGCAGCTGGAGGGAGGCCGGTGACTTCGAGAGCGTGTCCGCCGCCTGGCGCAGCTCCTCAGAGGCCTGGAGCTCACCGCGGGCGTTGATGATCTTGGCGCGGCGCTCACGCTCGGCCTCAGCTCCACGGGCCATGGCCCGCTGCATCTGCTCGGGAATCTCGACGTCCTTGATCTCGACGACGCTGACCTCCACGCCCCAGGGCTCGGTGAGGTTCTCAATGATGTCGCGCAGGTCGGCGTTCAGGGCGCTGCGGTGGGCGAGCACGGTGTCCAGGTCGACCCGCCCGAGAACGGACCTCAGTGTGGTCTGCGCGATCTGGGAGGTGGCGATCGCATAGTTCTCCACTGCCATGACGGCTTTGACCGGGTCGGTGACGTTGAACAGGACGACGGCGTTGACGCGCGCTGGAACGTTGTCCTCCGTGATGACTTCCTGGGGCGGGATGGTCAGGGTGACCACTCGGGTGTCGACCCGTACCAGGCGCTCAAGGAAGGGGACGACCAGGTGCAGGCCGGGCTCGTAGACGGGTCGCAGGCGCCCCAGCCTGAACACAATGCCCCGTTCGTACTGGGTGATGATCTTGAGCGAGAGGACCAGAGCGAGCAGGACGAGGACGGCCAGGGCCACGATGGCGGTGGTGGAAGTAGTCATGGAGGATCCTTCAGGAAGATGGGGCGAGGTGGCTCAGGACTGGGGTCGAATCATCTGCTTGTGGTGTCGGTGGCCTCATTCCACGCCGAGGACCATGAGCGCCGGGCCCCGCCGCGGGAGCCATCCGACCCGGGCTCGGCCATGGCGGCCGGGACTCGCTTGCGGGTACGCAGGGCGGTGACGCGACGCAGCTCCGGCTCCGCGGAGGCTGCAGTCCCGCTGTCCGCCTTCCTGGCACCGTCGGAGTCGGCGAGGAAGGAGACACGCACGGTGCGCCCCGTTGCGGCCGCACGCGCCTGAGCGGCGGCGATCGCCTCAGCCGCCTCACGCACTGAGCGGTAGCCCGAGGGGCGTGTGCTGATCGACACGGGGACGGGACCTACGCTCGCCGAGCGACGAGCCGCCTCGGCCTCCCGGTACTCCTGAGTGCCGACGTGGGGCAGGTGGGCGGGCGCGTTATCGGGGGTGCTCCACAGATGACGGGCCAGCGGCAGGACTCCGACGACGATGACGACGACGGTAGTCGTGCCCAGGACGATGAGGTCTCCGGTGGCGTGAAAGGCCACCATGAGCAGCATCGGGATGAAGACACCGACGCAGGCGATGACCAGACCCACGCCGCGGTGGAAGCGTCCGGCGTCGGAGTAGGGCCACGGGTCGACGGGCCGGGTGATCTCCCGCGGGCCGGGGGTGGGTGAGCAGCTGTCCTTGGACGGGCAGCGCCCGCAGATCGCGTGGGCACCCTCGTAGCGGATGACGCGCTTGTCCGGGTCGAAGGCGGTGGGCCACAGCCACTGGTCCTCGTGGCATCTCCATCCGTCGACGTCGTCGTGGTACATGAAGTCCGAGTGCCGCCAGGACATCGAGTGCCGGGCGCTACGCGAGCCGAGGACGTCCACGGCCCACGCAGCGGCCAGCATGATGAGCGCGTAGGCGGCGATGAGCCACACGCTCAGGTCGGGTGAGTCCATCAGTCGTTCAGCTCCGCACGCTCACCGTGCCAGGCCTTGCGCCCACCCGGGATCTCCTCGTAGAGGGCGTCCTCAGCGAAGGTGTCTACCGTCCGGCCACGGCGCCAGTTCCTCAGTCCCAGGAAGGCGATGTAGAGGTAGGGCAGGACTCCGCCGAGGATGAAGATGAGGTCGCCGGGCATCCGCCCCCACTCGATGATCGTGTTGACCGAGTTGGTGACGTAGGTGAGCTGGCGGGCCTCGAAGTAGCCCGTGCCCACCGAGTAGCGCAGCTGGAGGATGCCCAGCGGCAGCAGGGTGGCGAAGCACATCCAGGCCAGACCGATGTTAAGGCTCCAGAAGGAGGTCTTGGCGAGCTTCTCGGGCCACTTGTCGACCGGCACCAGGTAGCGCAGGGCGAACATCCCCAGCGCCAGCGCCATGAAGCCGTAGACGCCCATCATGGAGGCGTGCGCGTGGTTGGCCGTCAGCGCGGTCCCGATCTCGTAGTAGGACACGATGGGCAGGTTGACCAGGAATCCGAAGACACCGGCCCCCAGGAAGTTCCAGAAGCCAACGGCCATGAGGAACATGACGGCCCAGCGGTGCGGGAAGGGACCGGCCTCCTTGCCGTGGCGGTTGGCGCCCAGCTGCATGAAGGCCCAGGCCTCCACCGTCAGGAAGGTCAGGGGGATCACCTCGGCGGCTGAGAAGAAGGCGCCCAGCGCCATGTGCTCCACCGGCGTGCCGGAGAAGTAGAGGTGGTGCATGGTGCCGATGACGCCGCCGGCGGAGTACAGGATGATGTCCATGAAGATGATGCCCAGTGCGATCCTCTCGCGGACAACGCCCAGCAGGACGAAGACGTAGGCGACCATGACGGTGGTGAACAGCTCGAGGAAGTCCTCAACCCACAGGTGCACCACCCAGAAGCGCCAGAACTCGGCGACGGTGACGTGGGTTCCGGTGCGCGCCATCATCCCCACGGCGTAGAAGGCGGGGATCGCCAGGGCGGCGAACATGAACAGCCAGGGCATGTTGGCCACGTGCTCATTGCTCAGGCGCGAGCGCATGGCGCGCCAGATGATGAACACCCAGACGAATAGGGCCACGGTGAGCAGCACCTGGAAGACGAAGGGAAGGTCGAGGTACTCCCACTGCTGGGCGAACAGCGGCCCCTTGGCCCAGCTCAGGCCGTGCTGGCTGGCCCCCTCCGCCAGGCAGGACAGGACGACGACGACCGTGGCCGCGATGAACAGAGTCCACACCAGCAGGTGCTGCTTCTTCGGCTCACGTCTGGCGATGAACGGGGTCAGGAACAGACCGGCTGCGAGCAGCCCGATGGCGGTCCAGAACAAGGAGAGCTGGACGTGCCAGGTGCGCGCCAGGGAGAAGGGCAGAAGCCGGCCCAGGTCGAAGCCGAAGAAGGACAGCACGTCGGCCCGGTAGTGCTCGGCCAGGGCTCCCAGGAGCGTCTGGACGAGGAAGAGGGCGGCGATGGTGAAGACGTACCAGGCCACCACCCGCTGCGACTTGGTCAGCCCAACCTCCTCGGGCTGTCGGAAGGACAGGGCCGGGGCCTCCTCGGAGTGCCAGCCGATCTTCTGGCTCCAGCGGCCGTAGATGGCGAACATGGCCCCGGTTCCACCGATGAGGACGATCAGCGACAGGACCGACCAGATCATGAGGTCGCCGGTGGGCGCGTTGCCGACCAGGGACTCGGCGGGCCAGTTGTTCGTGTAGGAGTAGTCGTGGCCCGGACGCTGCGCGGACGAGCCCCAGGCGGTCCAGCCGAAGAAGGCTGTCACCTGCTTGACCTGGACGGGATCGGTGATGAGATCCGGCTTGAGGCCGTGACTGCGGGCATCGGGCCCGAACATCTTGGCGTAGTGGCTGACGGCCTCGTTGTAGGCCTTGACCTGCTCATCGGTCCATACCAGAGTTCCCGTGGAGGGGTCGTAGCGGTTGGTCCGCATCATCTCCTTGGTCGCGGCCGCCGGGTCGGTGACCCCCTGGGCGGCGAGCTGTTCCTTGACGCTCGTGGCCTCCATGCGAAGGTACTCGGCGGTGAAGTCGGGACCGAGGTAGCCGCCGTGCCCCAGGATGGAGCCGTACTCCATGAGACCTCTGGCCTGGAAGAGCTTCTGCCCCTCAGTGATGTCCTGTGTCGTGAAGAGGGTCTCGCCGCTCTCGGTGACCACCTTCTGCGGCTGAGGCATGGAATTGGTGTAGGTGCGGTAGGCCAGTAGACCCATGACGGTGAATCCGAAGAGCATGACTAGAGCAACGCCCTGGATCCACCCCTTGCCGATGAGGCGGGCTCGCCGGGAATCCGTCCCTTCAGCCGCAGCAGCCGATGACATGAGATTACCTCCGGACATCTCAGGAGACGGCGGACGTCTTCCGCGTCGTCACAGCCACCGTACAAGCCTCACGAGGCTTACTAACGGAACCAATCAGGACTTCTCCGTCGATATATCGACCGATCAGCCCCATTTCCTTAGATTCTCTCCGTCTATATTCAACACGTAGAATGGCGCAATCCTGACGACATCAACTATTTTAACAACTTTATCGTTACTTATTTAAGTACGGATAGCATAACTTTGCCTCACTGTATTAAGTCTTGATCACAACTCATCGTCATGACCCCTACAGAGAACCGAGAATGAACAGCACAATTTGCTCGCACGGCAAGTGCCTCGCCCCTGTTAGTAAGGCACGACGACGCCCCTTCTGACCCTAGATGTTCGAGTCTTTCGGCATGGCCCAGCACATGCACGACGGGCGCCCGGTCGAGCCGTACTACACGTGCCTGCCTCTGGACATGGCCCTCGAGGATGACACGATCCTGGCCTGGGACCGCAATGACGAGCCGCTGTCGGGCATGTTCGGCGCTCCGCTGCGCCTGCGCTGCGAGACGAGCCACGGGTACAAGATGATCAAGTGGGTCCGGTCGGTGACGTTGATCCGTCACTACAGCGAGGTCGGTGACGGCATGGGCGGAACCCGCGAGGACTCCGGGTACCAGGACGTCAACGCGCGCATCTGACGGCCTCATCTCGCTCGAGCATTGTCGTGGGCGTCCGATGCGCGCCCGTCACTGACGATGGTGGCCGGCCACCCCAGTGCGGGGCGACCGGCCACCATTGATGAACGCGGACGTTCTCAGTCGCGAGGCTTCTCGCGCATCTCCCAGGTCTCGATGACGTCGCCCTCGGCGAGGTCCTTGAAGCCCAGGTTGATACCGCACTCGTAGCCCTCACGGACCTCGGTGACGTCGTCCTTCTCACGGCGCAGCGTCTCGATGGACAGATCGCCGTTGATGACGACGCCGTCGCGCACCAAGCGGGCCTTGGCGCCCCGCTTGATGACGCCCGAGCGGACGATAGAGCCGGCGATGGAGCCGAACTTCGAGGAGCGGAAGATCTGCCGGATCTCGGCGGTGCCGAGCTCGACCTCCTCGTAGACGGGTTTGAGCATGCCCTTCATGGCGGCCTCGACGTCCTCGATCGCGTTGTAGATGACCGAGTAGAACTTCATGTCGACGCCCTCGCGGTCGGCGATCTCCGAGACGCGCTCGGCGGGCCGGACGTTGAAGCCGATGATGACGGCGGAGTCCACCGTGGCCAGGTTGACGTCGTTCTGCGTGATGGCACCCACGCCGCGGTGGATGACGCGCAGGGCGACCTCCTCGCCGACGTCGATCTTGAGCAGGGAGTCCTCCAGTGCCTCGACCGCACCCGAGCTGTCGCCCTTGAGGATGAGGTTGAGGGTGTCGACCTTGCCTTCCTTGAGGACGTCGGTGAGGTTCTCCAGGGAGACCCGCTTGCGGCGCTTGGCCAGCATGGCGGCGCGCTCGGCGGCCTCACGCTTGTCGGCGATCTGGCGGGCCGTACGGTCGTCGGGGGCGACGATGAAGGAGTCGCCGGCGCTGGGCACGTTGGTCAGCCCCAGGACCAGGGCCGGGCGTGCGGGTCCGGCCTCGGTGAGGTTCTCCCCGTGCTCGTTGAACATGGCGCGCACGCGCCCGTAGGCGCTTCCGGCCACGATCGGGTCGCCGACCCGCAGCGTGCCGCGCTCGACCAGGATGGTGCTCACGGCGCCGCGTCCCTTGTCGAGCTTGGCCTCAATGGTCACGCCGCGGGCCTCGGTGTCCGGGTTGGCCCGCAGGTCCAGGGCGGCGTCCGCGGTCAGCAGGACTGCCTCGAGGAGCTCGTCGATGTGGAGACGCTGCTTGGCGGAGATGTCCACGAACATCGTGTCGCCGCCGTACTCCTCGGGGACCAGACCGTACTCGGTGAGCTGGCCACGGATCTTGTCCGGGTTGGCGCCCTCCTTGTCGATCTTGTTGACCGCCACGACGATCGGCACGTTGGCCGCCTGGGCGTGGTTGAGGGCCTCGACGGTCTGGGGCATGACGCCGTCGTCGGCGGCCACGACGAGGATGGCGATGTCGGTCACCTCGGCACCGCGGGCCCGCATGGCCGTGAAGGCCTCGTGACCGGGGGTGTCGATGAAGGTGATCGGGCGCTCCTCGTCGTTCAGGTTGACGCGCACCTGGTAGGCGCCGATGGACTGGGTGATGCCCCCGGCCTCACCGGCGACGACGTCGGTGGAGCGGATGGCGTCCAGCAGCTTGGTCTTACCGTGGTCGACGTGACCCATGACCGTGACCACCGGGGGCCGGGGCACGAGGTTGGCGTCGTCCTCGTCGGGCTCGAGGTCGATGTCGAAGGACTCCAGGAGCTCGCGGTCCTCGTCCTCGGGCGAGACGATCTGGACGTTGTAGCCCAGCTCGGCGCCCAGGAGGGCAAAGGTGTCCTCGTCGAGGGACTGGGTGGCCGTGGCCATCTCACCGAGGTGGAACAGGACGGTCACCAGGGCCGCGGGGTTGGCGTTGATCTTCTCGGCCAGGTCCGTGAGCGTGGCCCCCTGGCGCACGCGCACCGGGGTGGAGCCGTCACCGCGCGGGACGATGACACCGCCGATCGACGGCGCACTCTGCTGCTCGAACTCCTGGCGCTTGGCCCGCTTGGACTTGCGTCCCCGCGGGGCGCCGCCACCACGCCCGAAGGCGCCCTGGGTGGAACCGCGACCACCGCGGCCCCCGCGGGG